>JBIJCD010000369.1:0-3908 GCA_044344895.1 Pirellulales bacterium
CCTTGCGGAATCGACCTGCTGCCCGCCGCTGCGTGCTGGACTCTGGCTCGTCCGGGGCCCGGAGTCGCGAGCAAGTCCAGTCGGAAACCCAGGGACTACCAAGTGTCCATTGGGGCCCTCGTGATGCAAAAGCGTCGATTTTCTCGGGCAATCATCACGCGTTCAGATTTTTTCCCACCAGCGGCAGCCGGTGCGCGAACCGCCGCTGGGCGGGCCGCGTATTCTTTGCGTTGACGAGCCCCAGACAGCACTTCTCTTCGGGTCCTGCTGTCCGCCGCCCGCCAGCGTCGTGACCGATACGTCGCCTTGTGGTGCGTTGATTTGTTCCGGGTTTCGGTTCGGGGGGGATGACGGCCCGCCACCCTGCGGGGTCACGGGTGTGCCACTCCCGCCCCCCCTCTCTTCCCGATTGAAAGGACTCCATCATGTCAAATGATTTTGCCCACGATCGTTCCCCGCGGAATGCCTGGCATCCCAGCCGTCTGCTCGTCGTCGAGGAGTGGATCCTCTGCGCGGCGCTGGTCGCCGTCGGGTTCGTCTACATGTACATCTGCCTGCCGAAGCCATCCGTGCCCGCGACCGTGGCCCGGTCGATGCAGCTGCTGAAGAGCCCGTTCTCGAATGAAAAGCATTTCGAGCCGGTCGTGTCGCTGGTGCCGGCGAGCCGGTCGATGATCGATGCCATCCGGCAGGCCGAAAAGCTGGAGCGGCGCGGTCGCTTCGACGATGTCACCCGCCGAGCGTGGAAGGCGGCCGCGGATGAACTGCACCGCTTCGCCGTGCTTCCGGTGTCGACCGGCCCCGGCACGCATGTGCGGCTGTTCATGAAGGAGGCGGAACAGGGCCGGATGGCTGCGATCGAGGGCCTGCTCGAGGATCTGCTGCCGGGGCAGTATGCGGCGCTGCAATCGCAGCGTGATGCCATGGTCGCCGATCCGGCCCGAGCCGATGCGGCGTCGGAGGTGACGTGGTTCACGGTGGCGGCACTGGCACCGGAGGACGTGCAGCAAATGGCCTTCGATCTCGCCAGGCTGCACGACGAGGCCCGTCGCAACGTGGCGGTCATCGGCAAGTACCGTGAGCTGGTCGGCTACGACTACTGGAAGGCCGTCTGCGATGCCGGGGCGAGCGAACCCGGATTCCAGGCCCGCGCCGCCCTGTGGCAGGCCGACTTCGACGCCAGGCAGGCCCAGTTCGAGCTCGCCAAGGCCACGTACGAACGGGCATTCCAGGCCTGGCGGGATGCGTGCGAGATGGTGCCGTCTCTCGACACCAACCCGCGGGTGGCCGAGGAGATGGCCGAGCACGTCGCCCGGTATCAGGAGGTGGTCGCCGCCCTGCACGAGCCGGCGGCTGTGGAACTCTGATCCCGCGAAGACCTGTGAACGATCCGGGCGGGCCGCGTGGGCTCCACGCGGCCCGCCGCTTTGTGCATGGTCAACGCGGCCTGTTCATCGCTGCCACGCAGCGGCGACCGCCGAGCACCTGTTCAATGGGCCCTCGGAGCGGATCGCACGACCGGGGTCACTTCTTTCTGCGGCGGTCCCGGGCGGCTGACGCCTGCGTGGCCTTGGCGGCCCGCTTCATGCCCCGGGGTGCCTTCTTCGTGCCGCGCGACCGCCCGGCGGCAGGGGGCTCCGCTGCCGGCGGCGCGACCTCGTCCACCAGCTCGGTCGCCGGCTTCCGCTTTCGCCCGCGGGTCGGCTTTGCATCGGCATCGGCGGCAGGGGCCGCGGCTGCCCCGGGCACCGCCTGCGGCACGATGATGCAGTTGTCGCCGAGTTCGAGGTCTTCCTCCTCCTGGATGGGGCGGCCCCGGTCGTCGAGCTTCACGTCGGCCTCGGCCGTCTTCCGCTTGGCGACCGCCAGCAACTGGTCGTAGAGCTTTTCCCGGTCGACGCCGTTGATGGAGGAGACGGCCGTCGCCACCTCCTTGAGGTAGCGGAGAAAGATGCTGCGCCGCTGGCTCTCCTGCGCGACCCGCAGCCGCCGCCGCATGTACATGCCGAGCTTGCGGCCGACCGCCTGCAGCGCGAGCCGGATCTCCTTCTGGATCTCGGGATATGAGGCGATCGCCTCCTTCGATTCGCTGGTGAACGGTACCCACACGCTCGCCACGTGCACCATCGCGGTGACGGGGCCGCTGGGCAGCCCGCCGCGCGACTGTGACAGGCCGTAGGACCGCCAGTTGGTGGAGAGGATCGTCTGCGTCACGGCGCAGGCGGCCGGCTGGAACTGCAGCGGCACCCGATTGGCGTACCGCAGCACGTTCATACTTTGTCCCTCGTCGACGCTCACGTTCTGCATCGCGCCGTGAAGGGCATCGAGCTGCTGTTTCTTGAGCTTCGCGGGCGACTGCCGGGGGGCCAGCTGGGCTTCGGCCAGGATCTTGTCGGCGGCCTCGGCTCCCAGCCCGGTGAACGTGGTCGTGAGGAACTGACGCAGGCTGCGGGCGTCGCTCTCGCCGGCGAGCTCGCCGAGCCCCTCGCGGGAGATCTTCTGGGCGGCGACGCCGCCGCCGTAGGCGAGTGCCGCCTCGATCACGAACGGATTGCCCCGATAGACCGACGGGGGACGGGTCGCCGCGGTGAAGAATTCGCCGGGCACCACCTGCCGCAGGCCCGCCAGCAGCCGCTGCTCGCCGATCGGCACGATGCAGTCGGTCGCGGGCGGCGGGATTTTCGTCTCCTGGATGGCCTTGAAGAGCGCGTCTGCTTCGCCGCGGCCGAGCTTGCCGGTGGTGACGCGGGTGGAGAGCTTGGCCGTGTCGCAGATCTTCTTCGCCGTGCCGTGCGACACGCGGGAGAACGACTGCGTGAGAAACTGGGCGAGCGTGAGCTTGGGGTGCTCCTGGAGCATCGTCACCAGCCTGCCGAGCTCGACGCCGTAGGGGTGCGGCTTGATCTCCTTCGGCTCCGGAGGCAGGTCGTCGGTGGACCGCTCGAAGATCTGCTCGGCCCCCTCGGGGCCCTGGAAATGGATGCGGGCGTGGGGGTTGGAGATCGCCGTCTGCGCCAGGTACTCCTCCACGCTGCCCCGGCCGCGCTGGAACTTCGCCTCCATCTCGATCGTGACGCGGGTGCCGTGCTCGAGCGGCTCGCCCTTGTCGTTCTCGGCGACCCATTCGATCGAGTGCTTCCTCATCAGCTCGGCGCCACCCTTGCCGGCGGGGATGTCGACGCCGTCCCCCTTGCCGTTGAGGATCTCGGGCTGGTTCGTCTTCGTGTCGATCCGCAGTTCGGAGTAGTGGGCCGGGTGCTTAGCGTCGATCTTCGAGATGATCTTCACCGGCTTGCCGGTGGTGAGCACGCCATACATGCCCGCCGCGGAGATGCCGATGCCCTGCTGTCCGCGGCTCATCCGCAGCCGGTGGAACTTGGAGCCGTAGAGCAGCTTGCCGAAGATGAGGGGGATCTGCTTGCTCACGATGCCGGGGCCGTTGTCCTGCACGCTCATCCGGTAGCGGGAGCCGCTGTCGCCGACCTGCTCGATCCGCACCCAGATCTCGGGCAGGATCCCGGCCTCCTCGCAGGCGTCGAGGGAGTTGTCGACCGCCTCCTTGACGCTCGTGAGGAGCGCCTTGCGGGGCGAGTCGAACCCCAGCAGATGGCGGTTCTTCGCGAAGAACTCGCTAACCGAGATGTCGCGCTGGCCCGCCGCGAGCGACTGTGCCGTGGCCCGCCGCTTCGCCGGCGGCTTCCCCGGGGCGGAGGCCGCGGGAGCCTCGGCGACCGCTGGGGAAGTGACCTCCGCAGCTGCCGGAGCCGCCGGCTGCTTGGATTGCTTTTTCGATTTTCGCTGCGGTTTGGCGGCGGTGGCCATGGGGCTGCTCGCTGGCATCTCGACGGAATGAAGACTGTGATGGCCCGGGCCCACAATGGCAAGAGGGGGTGAGTTTGCCGGTTGCG
>JBIJCD010000370.1:0-3878 GCA_044344895.1 Pirellulales bacterium
AACTGGGCTGGACGCCGGAGCAGGCGAGGGCGTTCCTCGGCCGCTGGGAAGCCATGAGGCGCATGGCAGACAGCCCCGACCCGCGGCAGCGCGGTGAATTCGAGCGGGCCATGCGGAGCCTCGGGCTGCGGCCCTCCGGTGCGAGGAGTTCGCGGGACGTGCCTGCCGACGCGAAGGGGGGCCAGGCGGAGGGCCGCCGCAGCCGCCCACCGGGCGACTACCGCGAGCGGTTCAAGGCGTTTCTTCAGGGCACGGGCGGCGAATGAGCCAGACGAGCCCGTGGTACGAGGGACCCCGGTACCTGGCGGCGTTCGGGCCGCAACGGGTGCCGCACTGCTTCACCGACGTGCTGATCCTCGGCGGCGGCTTGGCCGGGCTGCGGGCGGCGCTGGCCGTCGACCCCCGGCTGTCGGTCACGGTCGTCACGAAGGATGATCTGCAGACCTCTTCGAGCCAATGGGCGCAGGGGGGCATCGCCAGCGTCGTCGATCCCGAGGATCGCTTCGACAACCATGTCGCCGACACGCTGGCCGCCGGCTGCGGACTCTGCCATCCGGACGTCGTCGATGCGGTCGTCCGCGAGTCGCCCGCCCGGATCGGCGAGCTGATCGCGTGGGGCACGCGGTTCGACTCGCACAACGGTGCGTTGGAACTCGGCCGCGAAGGCGGCCACAGCCACCACCGCATCGTGCACGCGCTCGGTGACGCCACCGGCCGCGAGGTGATGCGGGCGGTGATCGAACAAGCCCGGAAGCTCTCTCATCTCGAGGTCTGGCCCGACACCTTCACGATCGACCTCGTGACGCACGAGGGGGCGTGCCGGGGGGCGCTCGTGTGGAATCCCGCGCACGGCAAGACGCTCGTCTGGGCACGCCGCACGATCCTCGCCACGGGCGGCGCCGGACAGCTCTACCGCGAATCGACGAATCCTCCCGGGGCCAGCGGCGACGGAATGGCACTGGCGTGGCGGGCGGGCGCCGCACTTCGCGACATGGAGTTCATGCAGTTCCATCCGACGGTGCTGTACATCGCCGGCGGGGCCCGCAGCCTGATCACGGAGGCAGTGCGCGGCGCGGGGGCCTGGCTCGTCGACCGCGACGGCAAGCGATTCATGGCCGAGTTCGATCCGCGTGGCGAGCTCGCGCCGCGCGACGTCGTCGCCCGAGCGATCACAGTCGTCATGCAGCGGACGCACCAGGCCAACGTCTTCCTCGACCTCTCCCACCTCGACGCCCACGAGGTGCGGCGGCGGTTTCCAGGAATGGCGGAGATCTGCCAACGGTTCGGCCTCGATCTGGCCCGCGACCGCATCCCGGTGCGGCCGGGCGCCCACTACATGATCGGTGGCGTGACGGTCGACGCGAGCGGCCGCACGACGGTGCCCGGCCTGTTCGCGGCGGGCGAGGTCACCTCGAGCGGCCTCCACGGCGCCAACCGCCTGGCGAGCAACAGCCTTCTCGAGGGCCTCGTCTACGGCGCCCGCGCGGGCGAGACGGCGACCGCCGACATCTTGGCGGCGGGCGCGGCCGGAGGACGCGACACCGAGTACCGCGTGCCTGCGATCTCGAACCCCCGGGCCGACGGCGGCGGCGACGTGGGCGGGTCGCTCGACCTCGCCGACATCCGCAATTCGCTCCGGGCGGTGATGTGGCGGCAGGTGGGCGTGGAGCGGGCGGGTGGCTCCCTGGCCGAGGCGCTCGAGACGGTCGAGGGCTGGTGTCGCTACGTGCTCCCGCGGCAGTTCGCCGAGCCACAGGGCTGGCAGCTGCAGAACATGCTGCAGGTGGCGAGGCTGATGATCCGGGGGGCGATCGAGCGACGGGAAACCCGCGGCGTGCACTTTCGCGGTGATTTTCCGGACACCAATCCCGCCTGGCTGGCCCACGTGGGGTGGCAGCGGGGCCGCGTGGAGCCGCAGGTGGAGCGGCTGCCGGGCGGCGGCTGAAGCAGCGGGCGACCGACGGGGGCGGCAGGCGACGCTCACGGCCACCAGGTCCGTGGTAGGTGGATCGGCCCGGGGAGGGGGTGGGGATTGCCGGAAGCGGCCCATCCGGAAAAAATGGGAGTGCGTGTTCCGTGCCGGGCCGTTGGCGGGCCGGGACCGACCGTTTTTCTGCGACCCCGGGACGCCCCATGACCGCGACGCACCACGACCGCAGCCCCGCCGCGATGATCGAGGCCGACGGCCTGTGCAAGTACTACGGCTCGTTCATCGCCACGGAAGACGTCTCGTTCCAGGTTCCCCGCGGCCAGATCGTCGCCTTTCTCGGTCCCAACGGCGCCGGGAAGAGCACGACGATGAAGATGCTCACCGGCTACCTGGCCCCCTCCGCCGGCACGGCCCGCATCGCCGGGTATGACATGTCGACCGACCGGCTCGCCGGTGCGGCCCGGCTGGGATACCTGCCGGAAAACGGGCCGCTCTATCCCGACATGACACCCCGCAGCCTGCTGGAATTCTTCGCCGACGCGCGGGGGCTCGGGGCCGCCCGCAAGGCGGAGCGGATCGAGGCCGTGGTGGACCAGTGCGAGCTCGGCAGCGTCATCGGCAAGGCGATCGGGAAGCTGTCCAAGGGCTACCGGCAGCGGGTGGGCATGGCCCAGGTGCTGCTCCACGAGCCCGACGTGCTGATCCTCGACGAGCCGACCAGCGGTCTCGACCCCAACCAGATCCGGGGCGTGCGGGAGACGATCCGCCGACTCGGCGAGAAGAAGACGATCCTGCTGTCGACGCACATCCTCCAGGAGGTCGAGGCGTTGGCCGACCGGGTGATCCTGATCTCGGAAGGGCGGCTCCGGTTCGACGGCTCGCCGGCCGAGCTCCGCTCCGGCGGCCAGGGGCTCGACGAGCGGTTCCACGACCTGACGCGGGGCGTCTCGGTATGACCCGTCACGGCGGTGGAGGCGGGGGCCGCACGCCGTGGCAAACCGGCCGGCGAACCGCTCCCGCCCGACGCCCGCCGAGAGGCTGCGATCCAGCGACCACCAGCGACCAATCCCAGCGAATCCAAGCGAAGGACCGGCAATCATGAAGTGGCACGTTCTCGACGCGGTGTTCAAGCGGAACTTCGTCGCCTATTTCTCGAATCCCACCGGCTACGTCTTCATCTGCGTGTTCGTGCTGCTCGGTTCGCTGGCGGCGTTCTGGCCGCCGGAGTTTTTCAACTCCAACCTGGCAAACCTGGACCAGCTCAACCGCTACCTGCCCTACATCCTGCTGGTCTTCGTGCCGGCGATCACCATGAGCGTGTGGGCCGAGGAGCGGCGGCAGGGCACCGACGAACTGCTGCTGACGATCCCCGCCAGCGACTGGGAGGTGGTATTCGGGAAATATCTGGCCGCGGTCGGCATCTACACCGTGGCACTGATGTTTTCCTGCATCTGCAACCTGGTGATCCTGCTGCGGTGGGGCACCCCCGACGGCGGCCTCTTTCTCTCGAACTACCTGGGCTACTGGTTCGTGGGCGTCGCCATGATCGCCATCGGCGTCGTGGCCAGCTTCCTCACCAATAACCTCACCGTGGCGTTCATCCTCGGGCTGGCGTTCAACGCGCCGCTGGTGGTGGCCGACCAGGCCGGGGCGGTGATGGCACCCCGTCTGGCGGAACGCGTGCGGTCGTGGAGCCTGGCCGAGCAGTTCACCGACTTCGGTCGCGGCATCGTCAGCCTGTCGGGCATCGCCTACTTCCTGGGCATCGTGGCGATCTGCCTCTACATCGCGATGGTGCTCATCGGCCGCCGGCACTGGACCAGCCGGCGGGATGGCGCCCGGATGGGCGTGCACTACCTGGCGCGGACGTTCGGGCTGCTGGCGGCGGCGCTGGGCGGCGTGCTGCTCTGCCGGGCGCTGGACGTGCGGGCCGACCTGTCCGCGGAGC
>JBIJCD010000371.1:0-3875 GCA_044344895.1 Pirellulales bacterium
GCGCCAGCACGCGGCCCGGGAGCAGCGCGTCGCGGCGGCCGGCGTCGTACTTCTCCTCGAGGTCGTGCGCGACCGCGAACACGGCCTCGACCTCGTGGGCCGTCAGGTCTTCGGGAACGATCAGGTGGCGCATGGCTTTGGCTGTCATTTCGGGACGGTCGCGCGGTCAGGAACGGGAGGCCACCTCGACGATGGCCTCGGCGAGCCGGTCGCAGCCTTCGTGAACCTCGTCGGCGGAGAGGGTCATCGCCGGCAGCAGGCGGATCACCTTGCCCTGCGTGCAGTTGACGAGCAGCCGCTTCTCCAGGCACGACTGCACGACCGCCGCCCCGTCGATCGACAGCTCGACCCCGATCATCATGCCGAACACCCGCACGTCGCGGACCGCATCGCAGCGGGACTGCAGTTCCGTCATCCGCTCGCGGAAGATCGCCGCCGTCCGGTCGACGTTTTCCAGGAGCCGCTGGTCCTCGATCATGCGGATCGCCGCGATGCCCGCGGCGGCGGCGATCGGGTTGCCGCCGAACGTGGCCGCGTGCATCCCGGGCCGGAGGTGCTTGGCGAGATCGACCGTGGTGAGCATCGCGCCGCCGGCGATGCCCGCGCACAGGCTCTTGGCGAGCGTGATCACGTCGGGCGTGACGCCGAAATGCTGGTAGCCGAACCAGCGGCCCGTGCGGCCGCAGCCGCACTGCACCTCGTCGAATACGAGGAGCAGGTCGCGTTCGTCGGCGATCCGCCTCAGCCCCTGCAGGAAGCCTTCCGGGGCGGGCACCACGCCGCCCTCGCCGAGGATCGGCTCCACGAGAATGCCGCCGGTGTGCTCGTCGATCAGCTTCTCGACCGCGGTCAGGTCGCCGTGCGGGGCGTACTGGAAGCCCGCCACCATCGGCCCGAGCCCTTCGTGATACTTCGGCTGCGCGGTCGCCGACACGCTGCCCATCGTGCGGCCGTGGAAGCCTCCCTTGAACGTGATGATCTTGTAGCGTCTGCCGTCGGTGCGGAGCCGCACGAGCTTGATCGCGGCCTCGTTGGCTTCGGTGCCGGAATTGCAGAAGAAGGCCTGCCCGCCGAACGACCGCTCCGAGAGCAGCTGCGCCCACTCGCCCTGCGGCTCGGTGTACCAGGTGTTGGGCACGTGGATCAGCTTCGCCAGCTGCTGCTGCACCGCCTGCACGACCGGCTCGGGGCAGTGGCCGAGCAGGTTGCAGCCCCAGCCCGGGAAGAGGTCGAGGTATTCCGTGCCCTCGGCGTCCCACACCCGCGAGCCCTCGCCCCGGACGAGGCACACCGGGAACCGCTTGTAGTTGGGCACGACGTAGCGGTTGAAGACATCGATCACGGCCTGCGTCTTCGGGCCCGTCGCGGCGGGGGAGGCATCGAGGGTGGCCATGGGTGATTCCTCGCGGAGGGTGGATGTGGGAAGGGGAGGGAACTAGCGGCCGGCGGCGGCCGCCTGACCGCCGCGGGTCGACAGGGCGACCGCGTCGTCGCGGATCAGCTCGGTGCCGACGCCGCTGGTGGTGTAGATCTCGAGGAGCAGCGAGTGCCGCAGCCGCCCGTCGATGATGTGGATCTTCTTCACGCCCTGTTCGAGCGTGGTCAGGCAGCCCTCGATCTTGGGGATCATGCCCGCCGAGATCGTGCCGTCGACGATCAGCCGGCGGGCCTCCGTGGCGGTGAGCGAGTGGATCAGGCTCTCCGGATCGTTGACGTCGCGAAGCACGCCTGGGATGTCGCTGAGCACGACGAGCTTCTCGGCGCCGATCGCGGCGGCCACGGCGGTGGCCGCGGTGTCGGCGTTGACGTTGAGCTTGCCGCCGTCGACGGCCAGAGCCATCGAGGGAATCACCGGCACCTGCCCGGCATAGGTGAGGTTGTCGATCGTGAGCCGATCGACCCGCGTCACCTCGCCGACGTGGCCGAGGTCGACCGGGCGGCCATCGTCGCCCTCGAGCGTGAGCCGCTCGCCGAAGAGCACGTTGGTCGAGAGGAAGTTGAGCGACACGGCGCGGCCGCCGTATTCCTCGATCTTCGCGGCGAGTTCATGGTTGAGCTCGGTGGCGAGCACCTTCTCGACGATGCTGAGCGTGGCCTCGTCGGTGTAGCGGCGGCCCTGGACGAACCGCGGCTGGAGGCCGGCCTTGTCCATCGCCCGGCTGATCGCCTTGCCGCCGCCGTGCACCACCACCACGCGCATGCCGAGGGTCGACATGAAGACGATGTCGAGCAGGAGGTGCCGCAGGGAGTCGGGGTGTTCCACGACGCTGCCGCCGAGCTTGATGACGGTAGTGGTGTCGCGGAACTTGCGGATCCAGCCGAGCGCCTCGATGAGCGTGTCGGCCTTCTGGATGGCCTGCTTCTGCGCCTTGCTGATGGGGGGAGTGGTGGCCACGTCGCGGGCGATCCTTGCAGGTACGGGGCCGGGCGGAGCCGGCGGGGAAACCTGCGATTTTACCAAGGCCGACGGCTGGGAAAACACCGGGGTTTCCGCCGAAATCGCCCCGGGCAGGCCCGACGCGGCCCGGACGCGGAGGCCGGCAGCGGCTGGGTAGACTTTTCACGGGGTACCGCCGCGCTTCGCGGCCGGATGCCCCGGGTATGGGAGACGTCGTCGCAGGCGGCGATTGCATGAAGCGGGCGATCATCATCGGCGTCTCCGGGCAGGACGGGTGCTACCTCGCGCGGCTGCTGTTGGAGAAGGGCTACGAGGTTCACGGCAGCTCCCGGCAGGACGAGGCCGCGGCATTTCCCAACCTGCGGCGGCTCGGCATCCGGGGCAGCGTCAGGCTCCACGCGGCCATGCCGGCCGACTTCAGCAGCGTCATGTCGCTCCTGCAACGGCTGCCCGTCGACGAAATCTACAACCTCTCCGGCCAGAGCTCGGTGGCTGCGTCGTTTCGCCATCCGCTGGAGACCTTCGACAGCATCACGGTCGCCACGATGAACCTGCTCGAGTGCGTGCGGCTGATCGGTCGCCCGGTGCGGCTCTACAACGCCGGATCGAGCGAGGTGTTCGGCAACACACCCGCGCCGGCCGACGAGGCGACGCCGTTCAATCCCCGCAGCCCCTACGGGATCGCCAAGGCGGCCGCGCACCACGCGGTGGCCAACTACCGGGAGGCGTACGGGCTCTTCGCCGCGACCGGGATCCTGTTCAACCACGAGTCGCCGCTGCGGCCCACGCACTTCGTCACGCAGAAGATCGTGTCGGCCGCGGTGCGGATCGCGAGCGGCTCCGGTGAGCGACTGTCGCTGGGCGACGTCGATATCACCCGCGACTGGGGCTGGGCCCCCGAATACGTCGAGGCGATGTGGCGGATCCTGCAGCGGGACGAGCCCGATGATTTCGTCGTGGCCACTGGCCGCAGCCACTCGCTGCGGGATTTCGTCGACCGCACGTTCGCCGCGGTGGGGCTCGTCGCCCACGACCATGTCGACGCCGACCCGGCGCTGGCTCGGCCCACCGACATCACCGTGAGCGCCGCCAACCCGGCCAAGGCCCTGGCCGAACTGGGCTGGCGGGCCGCGTGCGACCTCGACGGCGTCGTCCATAACCTCGTGACAGCCGCCCGCGGCTAGGCCGCCGCGGAAAGACCTTCGGCAGCATCAAAGATCAAACCAGTGCATATCGGCTCTCGCATCCGGGCGCGGTTGAGCAGGAAGCTGCGGCGGCTCCTGTACGGCAGGAACGCCCCGCAGATCTTTTCAGCTGACGCGGCTCGGCGTATCGCGATGACGCTCCGCTGCCGCGACACGGATCCGATCCCCAAGGTGCCGCGGGCCGGGCAAGTGTTCGAGCGCGACGGGCGTCTTGTGCAGATGATGCACGAGGGCACGGTCGTCGTGGCCGGCGGCTACCACGGCGAGTGGAT
>JBIJCD010000372.1:0-3860 GCA_044344895.1 Pirellulales bacterium
CCCACATGTAGGCATAAAGCAGCCTGAGGTTGGCGAATTTCTGCCACAGGTCACCGGGCATCTGGTCGAGCAGCGCCCCCTTGCCGTGCACCACCTCGTCGTGCGAGAGCGGCAGCACGAAATTCTCGTGGAATGCGTAGATCAGGCTGAATGTCAGTTCGTCGTGGTGGTACTTGCGGTGGACCGGGTCGTGCCGCATGTAGCGGAGCGTGTCGTTCATCCACCCCATGTTCCACTTCAGGCTGAAGCCGAGCCCTCCCACGTAGGTCGGCCGCGACACGCCCGCCCAGGCGGTCGACTCCTCGGCGATCGTGAGCACGCCCGGGTGGTGGGCGTGCACCTGAACGTTGAAGCTCTTGATGAAGTCGATCGCCTCGAGGTTCTCCCGGCCGCCGTGGATGTTGGGCACCCACTCCCCGTCCTTGCGGCTGTAGTCGAGGTAGAGCATGGATGCCACGGCGTCCACCCGCAGCCCGTCGACGTGGTAGCGGTCGAGCCAGAACAGCGCGCTCGACACGAGGTAGTTCGCCACCTCGTTGCGGCCGTAATTGAAGATCAGCGTGCCCCAGTCGGGGTGCTCCCCCTTCCGCGGATCCTCGTGCTCGTAGAGCGCGGTGCCGTCGAACCGGCGCAGGCCGTGGCCGTCGCGGGGAAAGTGCGCCGGCACCCAGTCGATGATCACACCGATGCCGGCCCGATGCAGGCTGTCGATGAGCCCCATCAGTTCCTGCGGCGTGCCGAACCGGCTGGTGGCCGCGAACAGGCCGATCGTCTGGTAGCCCCAGCTCGCCGACAACGGGTGCTCCGTGGGCGGCAGGAATTCCACGTGCGTGAAGCCCATCTCGACGCAGTAGGGGACGAGCTCCCGCTCCAGCTCCACGTACGACAGCCAGCGATGCGAACCGCCCCCCGGCCGCCGCCAGCTCCCCAGGTGCACCTCGTACACGTTCAGCGGCATCGCCAGGGCGTTGCCTTCCGCCCGCCGCGCCATCCATTCCTGGTCGCGCCACTGGTGCGTGGCGAGATCGACGACCTTCGAGGCCGTCCGGGGCGGCACCTCCGCACCGAAGCCGTACGGATCGGCCCGATCGCTGGGACCGGGGGCGCCGTGCACCCGGTACTTGTACAGCGTGCCGGCACCGAGTCCTGGCACGAACAGCTCCCAGATGCCCGACGTGCCGCGGCTACGCATCCGGTGGGTGCCGCCGTCCCAGCCGTTGAAATCCCCGACCACGCTCACGGCCGTGGCGTTCGGTGCCCAGACGGCGAAATTCACGCCGGTGACACCGTCGACAGCGTGCAGGTGCGCGCCGAGCTTCTCGTAGCTCTTCCAGTGGCGGCCCTCGCCCAGCAGGTGCAGGTCGTAATCGGTCAGCATGGCCGGACGTGGGGGAGGAGCAGGCCGGGGTGGGTGGCGCACGGGAGCCGGGCCGCCGCTGTCGCGCCGGAAGCGGCGTTCATGGTATGTTCCCCACTCCGCGGCGGCTATGGGAGACACGATTCAAGGGCGGCGCGTCGCGCCGCCGGTGTTCTGCAGCCGCGGCCACAGGCCGCCCAGCAGGATCGCGGATGACGTTCGCACGATTCTCGCCCGTGGAGCGTCGGCTCGAAATCGCCGGCGGCACGCTCTCCATATGGTGCCCTCCCGATATGGAGGCGCTGATCGACCTGGCGGCCTTCGAGGCGGACGAGCGGATTCCCTACTGGGCCAACGTGTGGGAGTCGGCCATCGTCCTGGCCGAGGACCTGGCGGTGGTGGACGGCCGCGGCCTGACGCTGCTGGAACTCGGCTGCGGGCTCGGCCTGCCGTCGCTCGCCGCCGCCCGCGCCGGATTCCGCGTGACGGCCACCGACTACGAGCCGGACGCCCTCGAGGGGGTGCGGCACAACGCCGCCCACAACGGGCTCGTCGGGATCGCCGCCCGGCAGCTCGACTGGCGGTCACCGCCCGACGACCTCGGCCGCTTCGACCGGGTGGTGGCGGCCGACGTGCTCTACGAATCGCACCACCCGGCGGCCTTGGCGGCGGTGATCGCACGCGCGCTCGCGCCCGATGGACTCGCGTTGGTGGCCGATCCCTGCCGACAGAAGGCGGCCGGCTTCGAGCCCGCAGCCCGCGCGGCGGGGCTCGGCGTGGTGAAGCGGCAGGCCCGCCGGCCGCATGGTGCGACCGGCGGGCCCTCCGTCGAAGTCTACTGCGTCACGTTTCCCCGCTGACCCGGGAAACGTGTCCGCGACGGTTGCGCGATGGCTCAGGCCACCAGCTTCATCTCTGGCACCTCGCCGGTGATGCCGATGACGAACTCCTCGAAGATCTTCACGTCGAGGGCCGAAGCGGTCTCAGCCTCGGGATGAAACTGCGTGCCGATGGCCACCCAGCCCTCGACCGCGCTCTCGATCGCCTCGATCACGCCGTCTGGAGCCCGGGCCGTGACCTTGAAGCTTCCGGCCACGTCGTCGATGGCCATGTGGTGCATGCTGTTCACGCGGATCTCGCCGTCGCCGTAGACCCGCTCCATCACCGTACCCGGCTCCACAAGAAGCGCGTGGCGGTGGGCCTGGTCGATCGGATCCTTGTGCGGGATCGCCTTCGGCAGGTCCTCGGGGATGTGCAGGAAGAGCGTGCCCCCCTCGGTGATGTTGAGCAGCTGCATGCCGCTGCCGACCGCGAGCACCGGCATGTGTCGGGCACAGATGTGCTTGGCGAGCAGCCGATCGAAGTCTTCCCGGCGGGTGTCCATCGGCCGGACGGCCGGGTGCGGCATGTAACCGTCGCGCCGGGGATCGAGGTCCGCTCCACCCACCAGCACCACGCCGTCGAGCAGGTCGAGCAGCCGGATGACGTCGTCCTCGTCGGCCAACGGCGGCAAGATCACGGGAATGCCGCCCGCGGCGGTGATGCCGTCGTAGTAGCCGGCGGCCACGAACGAGAGGGCCGCATGCTCCTTGCGGGTGCCGCGGTAGTCGGTGTTGATGCCGATGAGGGGTTTGACAGCCATGGGTTTCCTCTGCAAAAGCGCCCGGTCGGCGTCATGCCGACCGGCCCGGCGACGTGGTGGTCAGGTGCGACCCCCGCATGCCTGTGCATGGCGTCTCCTCCCCCGGGCGGCGCCGCTGCCCGCGTACCGAAGCGCGGGAACATCCCTCCGCGTTCCCGCACCATGACTGGTGGGGGACCAGGAGCGCCGTCCCTGACGCTGCGGCCGTCGGCACACGGGACCTCACGGCGGGCGGATGCCATCCTGGCACCGGGCCGGCTCCCCACCGGGGTGCCGGGCCAAATCCGTCGTTCGAGCCACGATCCGATCGACTCCGATCCGAAACGGATCCATCCGTTTCATCGCCGCCTGCGGCTCCCCGAAGGCGGGCCCCAGCTGCGACGCGGCTGAACGTAACGGCCCGCAACCGCAAGGCAAGGATTTTTTCGATTTTGTGGGCCACGGGCAGCCGCACCACAACATCCGGTGCTAGCACGGCAAGTGCTAGCAATTTGGGAGCTCGGAGCCGGCGCCCGCCACGCGTTCGACGCAGGACGGCCAGGCGGCGGTGCGCCCCGCATTCAGGCGGAAATCCATACCGCCGACGGGAAACTGCGGAGCCAGGTGAGCTGCCGCTTGGCGAGCTGCCGGGTCCGCTGCTGCGTGCGTCGCACCGCCTCGGCGGCGGCGAGCCGGCCCGCCACGACGTCGAGCGCCTCGGCGTACCCGGCCGCCTGCCCAGCGGTCGGGCCGATGCCGCCAGGCGCTGTAGCCGCAGTTCCGGCCTCCGCGACGAGCCCGGCCGCGAACATCTCCTCGACCCGCCGATCGATCCGGCCGTAGAGCAGCCGCCGCGGAAGATCGACGATCATCATCCTGCGC
>JBIJCD010000373.1:0-3849 GCA_044344895.1 Pirellulales bacterium
CCGCGGCACGGGCAGGCATTCCGACCGGCTGCCCACGGCGGCAAGGATGTCGCCTGGCACCAGCGTGTCGTACACGATCACGTCGGCCTCCTGGAGGACCTCGACGGCCCGCACCGTGAGGAGCGTGGGGTCGCCGGGGCCAGCTCCCACGAACAGCACCCGGCCAACGGCCGAACGAGAGGCGTCTGCCGGCGAAGTGCTCGTCGTCGTCATGCCTGGAACGCTCGGACTGGGGGCTGCGAAACGGTGTGAAGAGACGTGCTTGTCGGCATGCAACCGGCGGTCCTTTGAGCCGTCGGCAGGCAGGGGATACACTCTCGACGCACGCAGCATAGCGTGTCGGCCGTCGCCGTCGGGCACGGTCGCCGGCTTCGTCCGCGATCCCACCGATGCCAAACGAGTCTCCAGCACCCGGCCAGAGCCCGGCGGTTCCAGCGCCCTCGGCCACCCTGCCGGAGGCCGAACGAACGCGGCTGACGCAGTGTTTCCAGCGTGGCACGCAGAACGCCGCGAAAAACATCGATTATGCGATCGAGATGTTTTCCGCCTGCGTGGCCGGGGACCCCGGAAATCCCGTCTTTTTGCAATACCTGATCGGCACCCTGCGGAGAAAGCACGGCGCCAAGTCGGGCGGGGGGCTCACGTCGCTGTTCTCGGCACCGGCGCGGGGCGGGCTGCGAAAACTCGCCGCGGCCGGCAAGCACCGCGAGGTGCTCGTACAAGGGCTCGAGATCGTCAAGTCCAACCCGAACGACCATGGTTGCCTGATGCTCATGGCGGACGCCTGCGGAAGCCTCGGCTTCGCCGACGCCCAGCGGGTCTACCTGAAGTCGGCCCTCGATGCGGCGCCTGCAGACCCGGACGTCAACCGCCACTGCGCCGCCTTTCTCGCCGCCCAGGGCGAATACGATCAGGCCATCCAGTGCTGGCGGCGCATCAGCGCCGTCAAGGGCCTGTCCGACGAGGCCGAACGGGCGATCGCGAAGCTGTCGGTGGACAAGACGATCGAGGCGGGCAAAGGCCTCGTGGGCCGGCAGACCGCAGCGAAGCCGGCAGCCGGCCAGCCCGGTGCGGCCGGTGCGGCCGGTGAATCGGCCGCGGTCGAACCGCAGCCGCGGTCGCTGGCGGCTCGCCGCCAGGATCTCGAGCGGGCGATCGCCGCGGATCCGGCGGGGATTGAGGCCTATCTCGAATTGGCCGACCTGCTGGAGCGTGAGGCGAGCCTCGAGGAGGCCGAAAGAATGCTCACCATGGCGCTCGCCGCGTCGGGGAACGACATCACCGTTCGCGAGCATGTGGAAGACCGGCATCTCCGCTGGGGCCGACACCGCGTGGTCCTCGCCGAGAAGCGGCTGGCCGAGGAAGACAAGCCGGAGCATCGCGACACGCTCGAACGGCTGCGAGCGGCCCTCCTCAAGCAGGAGATCGAGGTCTATTCGGCCCGGGCGGTCCGGTATCCGGAAAACATGACGTGGAAGTACGAGATGGCGATGCGGCTGAAGACCGCGGGCAACTATGCGGAAGCCATCAAGCACTTCCAGGAGACGATGAACGACGTCCGGCGCAAGGGAGCGATCGCCCTGGAACTGGGCGAGTGTTTCCAGAAGATCCGGCAGTATCAGCTGGCGATGCGGAATTACGAGACGGCTATCGACGCCCTCACCGACCGGGAGCTGGAACTCCGCAAGCGGGCACTCTACCGCGCGGGGGTCCTGGCCGCCGGGCTGAACGACGCCGACACGGCCCGGAAACACCTCTCCACGCTGGCCGAACTCGACTTCGGCTACCGCGACGTCGTTCAGCGTCTGGACAAGCTGTCTCAGACGAAGGATAACGGGGGGGCGAGTTGACCTGATTCCGCCGTCCGCGGCACCCCCGCCACGGGCGATTTCCAGCCCTTCGATCATCAGCAGAGGAAGTGACCCGGCATGCCCCATTCGGCCAGCGCCAAGAAGCGACACCGCCAGAATCTCCGCAATCGTGACCGCAACCGTGCGGCCAAGTCGGCGCTCAAGTCCGACGTGCGCAAGGTGCTCGAAGCCATCGAGTCCGGTGACACGGATCGCGCCCGCGAGGCCTTGCGGACCGTGGCCAGCACCGCCGACAAGGCGGCCTCCTCGCACAAGATCCACCGCAACAAGGCGGCTCGGATCAAGTCGCGGCTTTCCAAGCGGATGCTCGCGGCGAAGGGTGGCAAGCCGGCCGCAGCCAAGCGGAAGGCCTGAACGCCGCCACCCGAACGTCTCCTACCAGACGATTCGGTTCGCGTCGAACACCGGCCCCTCGACGCAGGTGCGGCGGTAGTCCCAGCCACCGTCGGCGTCCCGCACGCGGGCAACGCACGTGAAGCAGATGCCGATGCCGCAGGCCATCGGCGCCTCGAGCGACACCTCGCAGGAGATGCCTCGCTCGGCCGTCCAACGGGCGACGGCCGCCATCATGGGATCTGGGCCGCAGCAGGCGACGTGAACTCCCGTCGAGGCGGCGCTGAGACGCGCGTCGAGCAGGTCGACTACCGTGCCGCGTAGACCGACGGAGCCGTCGAGCGTGGCCTGGTGCACCGCGAACCCGGCGGTGCGAAAGTCGTCGAGGCCGCCGAACAGACCGGCGTGTCTGGCTCCCCAACAAACGCTCACCCGTCGGGCCCGTGCGGCCGGCGGGCGGGACGGCGGGCCGTAGCTCGCCTGTCCCAGGCACTCCCGGCCCAGCGACAAAAGCGCCGTCTGCCCGATGCCCCCGGCGACGAGCACGAGGTGATCGACCGCCGGCGGCTTGAATCCGTTGCCCAAGGGGCCCCAGACGACGAGTTCGTGACCGACGGGAATCTCCCGCAATGCGGTCGTGAATCTGCCGTGCACGGCATAGACGAAGTCGACGTAGCGGGCGGGGGCGGCGGCCGGCCTGAGGGCGTCGCTGGCGGCATCGGCGAACGTGTCGTATACCGCGAGCGGGCGGGCGAGCAGCGGGTCGTGCCGCCGCGGGATCCGCAACATGGCGAACTGCCCCGGGATCGCCGCCGCGGCCACCTCCGGGCAATCGAGCCGCAGCCGCCAGGTGTTGGCGGCTATCTGCCAGTGACGCACGATCCCGGCCGGCCGATAGGCGGCGGCGTCGGCATAGCACGCGGACGAGCTAGGCGGCGGGCCGGCGGGTGTGGATGCGGTCATCGGGGGCGCTGCCGTCGGAGGGGGTGCCTGGTCAGTCCGCGCGCGGCTTGCGCCACGACGATGCCTTGCCCGGCCGGCGCGGCCGGCGGGGGGCCGGGCGACCCCCGGGCCCGCCGGAGGCAGGACGCGGTGCCCGCGGCCGGCCAGAGCGGCCGTCGCGGCCCGGACCACCGGCACGTGCGGGCCGCTCCTCACGGACCGCGGTCGGGATGCGGCCGGCTTCGACCGCGCCGACCGCCGCGATCGCGTCGTGCCGCAGTGCCTCGATCTCGCTCCACGCCAGCTGCCGGCACTGCCCCGGGAGCAGGTTGCCCAGCGACAGCTTGCCCACGGCGACGCGTTTGAGCTGGTGGACCTTGTGCCCGAGCTTGGCCAGCATCCGGCGGATCTCGCGGTTCTTTCCCTCGTCGAGAATCATCTCCAGCACGGCGCTCTGCTTGTGCTGCGAGCGGATGTCGACGCGCTTGGCATGCACCCTGCCCTCGGCCAGCGAGATGCCGCGGCGGATCTTGTCGAGTAGTTCCTGCGACGGCACGCCCGCCACCTGCACGAGATATTTCTTCTCGACGCCGTAGCGGGGGTGCGTCAGCAGATTCGCAAGGCCGCCGTCGTTGGTGACGAGGATCAGGCCCTCGCTCATGCGGTCGAGCCGGCCGACCGCGAACAGCCGCTGGTCGGCGGG
>JBIJCD010000057.1:0-12460 GCA_044344895.1 Pirellulales bacterium
ACGCAGGAGGGTGTGACAGTGAAGGACGGCCGGTTCGCCGGCGTGTGGCCAGCCAATGAGGCGTTCTTTCAGGCCGTGCGGGGCAGGGGCGGCCTGGTCGGCGTCGCGGTCGATCCGCTCACGGCGCACGAGTGCGGCAACCAGCGCTACCTCGCCATCCCGTGGCTCGACGCCTGCCTCGCCGCGCGGCTGCCGCAGGAGGTCGGTCAACCGCTGCGGCCGATGCCCGCGGGCCAGGCCTGGCTGGCGGCGATCACCGGCACCGAAGCCCGGCCCGTGGCCGATCATCAGGGCGACCCGCTCCAGGCCGGCTGGCTGCCGAACGAGGCGGTGGCGCGGCGATGGATGGAGTATGTCAAGGACACGAAGGTGGCCGACACGAGCCCACCGCCGGCGCCGAAGAACCTGCGGGTGCGGGCCAAGGGGGCCGAGCTGTCATGGGATGCCGAGGCCGATCCGGAGAGCGGCCTGGCTGGGTTCGTCGTGGAGCGCGACGGCGAGGTGGTCGCGAACCTGCCGGAGCAGCCGAAGAACCCGTTCGGCAGGCCAGTCTTCCAAGGGCTGCAATACAGCGACACGCCGGCGCTGCCGCTGGTGCCGCTGGAGTTCAGGGACATGCAGGCCGATCCGGGACGGCCGCACCGCTACCGGGTGCTGGCCGTGAACACCGCGGGACTCAAGTCGCTGCCGAGCGAGGAGGTCGTGGCCGAGGTCGAGCCGGCTGCGGCCGGCGGTGGCGGCAGGTGAAGGTAAGATCGGGATGCGTCGCGATGCCGAGGCCTCCCGTCGGCCGGCCACACTCCAGTCCTCCCGTGCTTCCGATCTTTTTTCGTGTCGTTCACCCCGGTGCATCCTGGCGTTCATGCCAGGGCCCCTCGCGGAGACGTGTCCCATGCCGTTGTACGAATATTCCTGCCAGGGATGCGGCCGGTTGCTCGAACTGCTCGTGCGCGTCGACGAGGAGCCCGTGTGCCCGCACTGCCAGGGGACGAAGCTCACGAAGCTCGTGAGTGTGGTTGCCGGCCACGTTGCCAACGGCAGCGGCAAGGACCCTGGCCCGGCGGGCGGATGTGGTCGCCCGCAGTGCGGCATGGGCGGCTGCGCTGGCCTGGGCTAGTGCGCATCCCGGTTTGGTGTAGCGACGGCTTCGGGGCGGCAAAAGTCTCGTCGCGTGGGCCGAGGCGGCCCAAAGCTCCTCGAGCGTTCGCCGACCCCTCGCCTCCCTCTCCAGGTTTGCCACGTCGTCGCTACAGCTCAACCAGATGCGCTCTGACCGCGGGCGTGCTCGAGCGAGTTTTCCCCAGTACAATGACCGCCATGATCATCGCCGTAATCAAGGGCCTCCTGCGGCCGATCAAGCACGCGATCCTCGGGAAACCGGCGATGTTTCCGACGCCGGTCACAGGCGTCGTGCACGTTGGCGCCAACAGCGGCCAGGAACGCGAGGCCTATCGTGACCTCGGGCTGCACGTGTTGTGGGTCGAGCCGATTCCGGAGGTCTTCGCGCAGCTCGTGGCGAACATCCGCGGAATCCGCAATCAGCGGGCCGTGCAGGCCCTGGTGACCGATCGCGACGGCCAGGAATGCGACTTCCACGTCGCCAACAACCAGGGGGCGTCGTCTTCCCTGCTGGATTTCGACGAGCACCGGAAAATCTGGCCCGACGTCGCCTACGTCGAAACGCTGCGGCTCACGAGCACGACCCTGGCGACGCTCTTCGAGCGGGAGCGGATCGACCCCTCCCGGTACCAGGCCCTGGTCGTGGACACCCAGGGATCGGAGCTGCTGGTGCTCCGCGGCAGCCTGCCGATTCTCTCCGCGTTCACGTACATCATGGTCGAGGCGGCCGACTTCGAGTCGTATGCCGGGTGCTGCCAACTGCCGGACATCGAGGCGTTCATGGCCGATCACGGCTACGTGGAGATCCGACGCACCAACGTCGCGGCACGGGCGGATGTGGGGAACTACTTCGAGATTCTCTACAAAAAACGCGCCGCCTGAGCCGGAACGCGCACACGCTCCCGTCTGGCCGAACGGGTGGTGCGCAGCAGCCTGTTTCGCTGCGGAGCGTCGCCCGTCCGCCGGCGAGCGTTGGTCGGTGATCCGCCGTCGCTCAATCACCGGCCGGCGTGCGGACGCCTTGGGCGAGAGCGTCGACGACGTCCGGAAGCTCGGCCAGGAGCGGCGAGTGGCCGAGGTACCGCTCCGCCGATTCGCGGCGGCCGCGGGAAAGGAGCATGGCGTAGACGTGCAGCTCGAAGTGGAGACGGAGCCGGTGTTCAGCGGCGGTCTCGCCCAGCGCCCTGAAGATGGCCATGAGCGCCTCGGCCGTGGAGAGGTGGGATCGCGCGGGCTGGTCACGCAGCCAGTAGCGGCTCGGCTCGGCGGACGAATCGGGCAGGCGGACGCAGCGGCCGAGGCCTTCGACCGTGCGGAGCATCTCGCCGGCCTGCCGCCAGGTGGCGTCGAGCAAGAGAATCTGGGGACGGGCTGGCGTCGCCGCGTCGCCGCGGTCGGCCGCGAGCGGCAGCGGTTCGCCGCTGGGGTGCAGGATCCACAGCTCGCGGCCGGCCGCGAGCGCCTCCACCGGGAAGCCGGCGGCTGGGAAGAAGCGGCTTTGCCGCTGGTAGATGCGCGAGGTGACGCCGGTCACCGCCCGGGTCACGAGCCGTCCGGTGCTCGACGGCTTGGCGTGTTCGTGCCGGTGGATGAAGACGTGGACGGGCAGGTCGGTTGCGACCTGTGGTAGCACGTCGCAGATGCACCACCGCGGCTGCAGACAGCAGCGCGGGCAGCGGGCCGCACCGGCGCGAACGACACTGCGGCCCATGCGTGATACCGGCGGAGGGGTGGAAGGCCACGGACTTCGCACGGCATTGGAGCAGGATTCGGGTGGGGCGTGGAAACCCGCATGCATTCCCGGGGGCCGAGCAAGCTTCGGAGAGCCGCCGTTCGTGTCGCGGGCAGCCCGCTCCCGCCCCCGGGCCGCCCTCGATCGTGATCGCGTGCTAGGCTTAAGTGAGGCGGACTGATCTCAGAGGGAGCACCATGAACCGAAGGTCCGCCTGCA
The DNA here is from genome assembly GCA_044344895.1 of Pirellulales bacterium. GTDB lineage: Bacteria > Planctomycetota > Planctomycetia > Pirellulales > UBA1268 > CAMCQY01. The sequence continues at coordinate 3,071 of JBIJCD010000057.1, forward strand.
TCGCTTTCGTCACCCTGGTCAAGGCGACCCTCCTGTCGTCGTTGGCCGTAGCAGCCCAGGAAGCCGCCCGGACGGTGTCGCGGATCGCCGGACCGCGCTGGAACGTGAACGGGGATTGGGTCCCCAGCATGGAAGAGATCCAGCGGCACCTGCGGGATGCCCACGGGATAGACCCCGGCGGGCTGGGCATGGAGGATCTGCTCACCCTGCACGACAACGACCACAATCGCCGCGGCTCCAGCGGCAACCACGCCCACAAGAAGAGCTCGAAAAGCTCCACGAAGGGCTACGCCAAGTTTTGAGCAGCCGGCTGCGGCGGGCACACCGTCGTCGGGACGGTCCGTAGGGGATGGGCTGAAAAGGCGGACTGTGCGGCCGCGCCGGTGGCTCCCGGGAGCGACGATTTCGCTGGGAGCTGCTGCAGCGACTGGTATGATGATGTCTTCTGAGGATTTGCTGCTCGGAAGGATCATGTCATGTCCCGACGAGGGTTTCGCACCGGCGTGGCGTTCCTGCTGGCGTTCGTGGGATCGGTCGCGGGACTGACGGCCGTTCGTGCCCAGCAGGCCGGCGGTGCGGCCACCGCGCCGGCTTCCGCCACCCCGTCCGAAGCTTTTCGGCCGGCCGTCGCGGCGCCGCGGCTGGTCGCCGACCATCCGCTCGCGGCGGTGCTGAAATTCGCCCGTGAAGAGCGGGCCTATCTGCAACGCGCCGTGCGCGATTTCACGTGCCGGGTCACCAAGCGCGAGCGGATCGAAGGCGAGCTGCAGGACTACTACTACATCGATATGCGTGTCCGCGAGCAAGCCGTCGCGGGCGGGCAGGTGACGCAGCCGCTCAGCGTGCTGCTCGAGTTTCTCGGCCCGTCCCACATCGAGGGGCGGCGAGCCTTGTTCGTCGCCGGTCAGAACGACAATAGGCTGCTGGTCCGCAAAGGCGGGAAGCGGTTCGGCTACGTCGTCATGGACGTCGATCCCTTCGGTCCAGCCGTCAAGCGGGAGAGCCTGATGCCGATCAACGAGATAGGGTTCACGCACCTGCTCGACCGGACGATCCGCGCCCTGGAGCAGGACGTGGTGGCCGACCCCGCCGGCGACAACACGATCGTCGAGCACATCACGACTGCCAAGATCGACGGTCGCGCGTGCGAGATGCTGCGGATCACGCATCCGCGGCGCCGCGACGGTCTGCAGTTCCACAGCGCCAGCATGTCCATCGATTCTCAGCTCCACGTGCCTGTCCGGTTTGACGTGTACGACTGGCCCGAGGTGGCCGGCGACCAGCCGCCGTTGACGGCCGAATTCACCTACACGAACGTGACGCTCAACCCGCATCTGGACGACGCGAGCTTCGCGCCTGCCATCCTGCGGCGTCCGTGACGGGTTCGCAGCGGGCGCGATACGAGGCCGGGTTCTTCCCGGCCCCTCGTGCTTGCCTTGTTCGCGGGACCCACGCGTGGAAACGCCGCGTGGATCGCCTCGTCATCCATATCCAAGCCGTCGACGGCCAGGCTGCTCGAGTGTGTGGGTTCGCCCACGTTGTGCCGGTGCAACGGACATTGGGGCGGCGGTTCCTCGAGGCTACCGGCTCGTGTCCACGTTGAATCGCACTTCGACGAGGTCGTCGATCTTCCCCTTGCCATACGTCATGCCGAAGTCTTGGCGGTCAATGGCAACGGCTCCGTTGAGCCTGAGGGCATTTCCAGTGGTGATCACGGCAGGAAAACGGACGGGCTTGGTCACGCCGAGGAACGTCAGGTTTCCCGTGACGCTGTAGCCCTGCTCCGAGCGTTCGATCGACGTGCTCGTGAATCGCGCCTTGGGGTGCTTCTTGACGTTGAAGAAATCCCCTCCTTTGAGGTGCCACGTCAGCATGAAGTTGTCGGAATAAAGAGACGAGCAATCGATCTCGAGGTCCACCCGTGGTGCGGCACCGTCGGCCAAGACGATCTCTCCGGTAACGTGCTTGAAGCCACCGACGTGCTTCCCGCCCGGCTTGGTGCCGGTGAACTCGATCGTGGTGTTGGTCTTGGTCAGTTGATATCGGGCTTCACCCGCATACGCAGCACTTGCCGGCAGGGCCACGACACACACCGCCAGAATCATCGCGATTCGCATTGAAACATCCTTTTTTCAATCGCTTCGATCTTGCCCGCTCACCGCGAGGGGGCCTTTCGTGTGGGGGTGGCGGCGGACTTCGGGGCGGGCTGCCGCAGCTTCACGAGGAGGCGGTTCAATTCCGCGATGTCAGCCCGGGACAGGTGCTTCATCTGCGCCCGGTGGAGGGAGAGAATCGGCTCGTCGATCGACGCCAACAGGTCCAGCCGGTTTTACGGTGCCCGCGCAGGATGCGCAGGACGTTGTGTTGGGGGTCCGAAATCCCGTGCTTCTCAAACAACGCATGGCCGGCCCGGCCAGCATGTCGCTGGCCCAGTGTCTGGCCAGCCGCGGCATCCATCCCTTGGAAGGCCGCGCGTCACGGGCCCGCTCAGACGCAGCACTTTATCCTGCAGCGGTGCGGACTGAGAAGCAGGCGGATGTTCGGGAAAGCGGGGCAGGGGATGAGCGAGTCTTCCGAACGGTCGACTCGATCATCCCCCTCCGTGTGCAAGCTGGGAGTCTGGCCATCGCGCCAAACCTCATCCTCTGGATCAGGTCATCAGCCAGACGTGCAACCTCCATGATCGTGGCAGGCGACCTGGCCGCGCTGCCGGGCACGTTGTTCGCGCTGCACGGCTGCCCAGTTCACTCAGGCAGGATCACGGCGTCGATCACATGGATGACGCCATTGCTGGCCTTGATGTCGGTCTTGGTGACGTTGGACATGCCCTTTGCAGTCCCCACCTTCACCCCACCGTCGGTGGAGATCTTCACCGTGGCACCGCCAGCAGTCTTGGCTTCCTTGAGCTTCACGACATCCGCCGCCATGACGGAGCCGGGCACGACGTGAATCAGCAGAACGGCCTTGAGCTTGTCCTTGTTTTCCGGCTTCAGCAGCGATTCGACCGTGCCCGCGGGAAGCTTCTCGAATGCCGCGTCGGTCGGCGCGAACACCGTGAATGGACCTGCCCCCTTGAGCGTATCGACGAGTTCAGCGGCACCGAGGGCGGCCGCCAGGGTCTTGAACGTGCCGGCGCCAACGGCCGTTTCGACGATGTCGGCGGCCTTCAGGCCGGCCGTGCTGACCAAGATGAGAGCGAACGCGATCAGCGCAGAAGCATTGTGGGTGCGAAACATGATGACTCCGGATAAGCGTGCGTGTGAGAAACCGTCAAACCTTAGACCGTCGGACGAAACCGCCCAGGCCTGAAAATGTGCGCCGACCGGAATGCGGTGCCAGACTCGTCACGCGTAGAGTGCCACCAGTGCACCTGCCGCGACACCGACCGCCATCGCATACAGAAACCTGCTCCGCGGGCTCCTGAATCCGCCCCACACCCAGCCCGCGGCTGCTGCACCGGCTCCGACCACCAGGGCCAGCACGGACTCCGCTTGCGAGACGCGTGGGTGCGGCAGGTGAGTGGTCAGCCGTAGTGCCCCCAAGCCGATTCCTACGGCCGCCGGAAGCGCCACGACCACGATGATCGCGGCCTGCCTGCGGAGATCGATGGGGATCGGTGAGGGCGTCCAGCGAATCACTGCGGCCAGGGCGCTGCCAACGGCACATGCCAGCGGGATGGCGGGGACGGTCAGGGCCAGCAGCCGCTCGAGCGGGAGCCCGGTGGTCCAGAGGCTTCCAGAGGCCAAGGCCGCGACCGCTGGCATGATCCATGCCGTGGCGAGTCGCGACTGGTGTGGAATTCCGAATGCCGATGCAAGCCATACGAGGCCGAGGGCGACCGTGCCGTCGAGAACCCATGAAAACGGTGGAAAGCCGGCCTGACCGCCGATCCAGTCGAGCAGCGGCCGCACGAACGACCGCACCGGATCGTCTTCCGGCACGCCGACGAAAAAGCCGGCGAAGACCCGCATCCCGAACGCCGCGAACGGGATCAGCCCCGCGACGAGTTCCGCCCGCCGTCCGAGCCGCGGCAGTGGTGCCACCCAGATGGCCGTCCAGACAAGGGTGAACAGCAACAGCTGCGATATCTCGGCTGAGGCAGTCATTTGACACCCCCCCAAATCCTGATGACGTTGCCCCCGTCTTGATACCAGCCGGGCTGTTAGCCATGCAGGGCCTGACGCCGCCCCCAACTTGGGTCCAACCGAGTTGTTAGCCATGCAGGGCCGGTAGCTGGGCATGCCCAGTCAGTTGGTACGATCCCGGGTAGCGATCGCCCAAACACGTTCTCGCGGCCGCAAACACGCGTGTTGCGGCGCGGCGATGCAGATTCCGGTGCAGTCAGCGACTCGCCTGTGACGCCAAGCCATGCTGCGAAGAGGCATGGGCGGCGAGGAGAAGGAGTACCCCCGGCAGGGATCGAACAACCGCGGTATCACTCGGGAAAAGCAGAGAAAGCGACCACCACCCGGCGCAAAATCCGGCACCACGAAACGGGGTGACCGCCGCGGCCGGGCGAAGATGGCCAAGAAGGCAAGCGGCCGGAAGAGAGGTGCGCGATGATGCACCTCCGCCAACCACTCGCAATCCCGGCGGGGCGTCCACTCCGCGTCCTAATCCACGCCCGGTTTTCCACGGAGGAGCAGCGGCAGTCGAGCATCGACGACCAGGTGGCCGCCTGCCGACATTTCATCGACGCCAACCTGCCCAAGGGCACGAAGCCCAGCCAGGTCGTGGTCGAGGTGATCACCGAGCCCGAGGTCAGCGGCGAGATCGCCGACCGGCCCGGGATCAATCAGGTCTGGGCCGGTATCGAGGCGAAGCGGTGGGACGTGATCATCGCCGAGGAATCGAGTCGCCTTTACCGGCACCACACCAAGGCCGGCGAGCTGTTCGAGTCGGCGGTCGACGCCGGCGTGCGGGTGATCTGCCCGTCGGACTACATCGACACGGCCGACGACGACTGGCCCGACCGGCTGCACATGTGCCAGATGCAGCACTCGCGGTCGAACTTCTACACCCGGCAGCGGATTCGGCGTGGTCACGACGGCCTCTGGGCCCGGGGCGCCGCCGTCGGCAATACGGTGATCGGCTACAAGCGTCGGCCGACGGTGCCGGCGACGGAGTCAGAGCCGGCCAAGGGGCCGTTCTATGACGAGATCGATCCCGAGAAAGCCCCGGTGATCCGCGAGGTGTTCGAACGCATCGCTGCCGGCGAAACGGCGACAGAGGTAGCCGCGTGGCTCGATTCAATTGGTTTTGCAAAGGCAAGATGGGCGCGGCAGGCGAAATGGACTGCCTTCAACGTCAACGCGATGATCCGCCGGACCATCTACCGGGGCTTCGAGACATTTCGGGTGAAGGTATCGAAGCGAAAACTCCGTACCGGTAAATCGGAAAATGTCTGGAATGACGAGGACAAGATCCAAACGCGGGAGAGCCCTCACCTGCGCATCGTGTCTGACTCGCTCTGGTACAAGGCAAATGCCGTCGTCGACGGGCGACGGGTGTTCAAGGAACCGGTCCGCGGTGCGGGCCATCCGCTCCGTGGCACGACCCGCAAGCGGAACGGCCTGCTGTCTGGCGTCTTCGTCTGCGGCGTCTGTGGCTCGCCGATGTACTCGTACGGCCGCAAGGACGGCGTCTTTCGCTGCTCCGGGGCGTCCAAGGGGAACTGCTGGAACCGCGTGTATTGCATGCGGGACCGTGTCTATCCCGCCGTGCTCGAGGCCGTGGTCAACGAGGTGCTGTCTCTGGACGGCGTTCGCGATGCGGTCCTGGCCCGAGTTCAGCAGCTCTATGAGCAGGGCGGCTCGGTGGCCGCCGAGCTCAAGAAGCTCGACAAGGAGGAGCGGAAGCTCGTCGCGATGGTCGAGCGGCTTTCGACGGCAGTCGAGCAGGGTGACGGCGTGCTCGCGTCGCTCGCATCGCGGCTGGCGGAGCGGGAACGGGAGCTCGTGTACCTGCGGGCTCGTCGGCGGGAGGTCGAGGAGCAGGCCGGCCGCAAGGAGAAGCTACCCAGTGCGGCCAAGCTGCTCGAGCACCTCGACGCCGTGAAGGCCCAACTGCTCGGCGATGAAGGCCGGGCGGCGGTGATCTTGAGGCAGCTGCTCGATGGCCCGATCCGCGTGATTCCCTACATGCGGATCGACGGCAAACGGGTGGTGCCACGGCTGGAGTTCACGCTCAACCTGGTGGCCGCACTACCGCCGACGGTGGCGGGGCCACTACGCCTGGCGGAATCAGGCGAGGTGGCGGCCGACGAGCATCCGGCGGTGTTCCAGCGACGGCTCCTGGTCGATGCGTTCGCCGAGCCGGACCTTGTGCGGCATGCCCGGCTCATCGTGACGCGGCGGCTGGAGGGCCACACCTACAAGCAGATCGCCGAGGAGTGTGGCCTCTCCAAGTACCACATGGAGAACTGCGCGAAGATCACGCGGCTGATGGAGGCGGCCGGGCTGCCCGAGCCCTATAGACGGCTGACCGACAAGCCGCACGAAGTGCCGCGGTGGTGCAGCAAGCACTGGCTCAAGCCCGGCGACCGCAAGGGCGGCGGCCGGCGACGGGCCGGCTGAGCCTCTCAACGCTCGTCCTGGATGGCTGCAGACATGTATCGGAGGTAAGATTCGGGTATGGCAACCGCAATCGCTCCTCCTTGGGCACCGACGGCTGAACGGCTCACTATGGCCGTTGAGCGGCTTGTGGCGGCGGCACATCCGAAACAGATCATTCTCTTCGGCTCGCATGCCCGTGGCGACGCCGACGATCGTAGCGACGTGGATCTGCTGGTTGTCGAGACGACCGTGGCGGATCGCTACGAAGAGATGGTCCGGCTCAACCGCGCTTTGAAGGGGCTCCTGATGCCGGTCGATTTGCTCGTCGTAAGCGAACAGGATTTCAAAAGCCGTTCGATGACGCCGGGCACGCTTGAGCACGTCGCCTGTCGCGAGGGGCGTGTGCTGTATGCCTCCTGATCGGCCTGACGTGCTTGTCCGAAAGGCCAAGCAGGATGAGCTGATACTCGAGCGGCTGCTCGGCGACCACGACGTTGACGATGACACGCTTGGGTTTCATGCCCAGCAGGCTGCGGAGAAGCTTCTGAAGGCAGCGTTGGTGGTGCGTGGCGTGGATTATCCCCGCACGCACAACCTCGGCGTGTTGATCGAGCTTCTCAGCAACGCCGGCGTTGCTTTGCCCCAAGACCTGGCGGACATCGACCGGCTTACGCCGTTCGGCACCGTCTTTCGCTACGACGAAATTCTGCCGCAGGCTGGCCAAAACCGCGTGCAATGGCTGACCTGGATTCGTCGCCTTCGGGTGTTTGTCGAAGCTTCGATTGCGGGTTGATTGCAGCTGGGTGCGTACCCGCGATGGCGGCCTGCGTCACTGTGGTCCGACGGGACATTTGTACGAGCCTATCGGTGAGGGCGACGGGGCCAAGCCAATCGCTGACTGACGTCGGCGTCGGCAACGAGCTGGGCGTGTAGAGGCCGGCTGCCTCCGCTGGGCGGTATCGCCAACGCGACGATTGCCATTTTCTTTGGGCAGGGGCGGTGCCTTCGGGTGCCGCCCCTGCCTTTTTTCTTTTTCTTTCAGAGGTGGTTCGATGGTGAAGATCATCACGTTCAACGATCGGCCGGTGCGGCATGTGCGATACATGCCAGACGGCACAGTCATTCTGAAGCTCTACGAGCGGCGGCCCTGTGGCCGTGCCCGTCATCTCCGCTTGTCGCTGGTCCAGTGGTTGTGTGGCCGGGGCGTCTATCTCGTCGATAGCCACGCCTCGCGGCGGGCCCAAGCCCGACAGTTCACCCGGCGGCGGTGCGGATGATGAAAAGCCCGCTGTTTTTCGTGGCATCGGGAGCCTGGAATAAACGAGTTTCCCGAACGGGTAAGTCGCTTATTCCAGGTTTATGATGTCACCATTGTTTCCTTGGGCGTTTCGCATGGAAACGCCCGTTGGATTGCCTCGTCTCATGCCTCCGATGACCGCGTCCTTGGCGGCCGACCGCTGAAAAGAGAGACCTGGATAGCCGGCGAGAGGGGAAGTCCTGTCGGCGGCCCGCCCGGATGGCCGGCCATCTCCCGGCGGAACCATTACCGTCGCTTTGTATGTAGCCGCCCGAAAGGACCCCCACGCCATGCCGGTGATGCTCCAGACGACACTCCTGCTGATCTGCTCGAACGTATTCATGACGTTCGCCTGGTATGCCCATCTCAAGGACATGAGCGGCCGCCCATGGTTCATAGCGGCACTGGTCAGCTGGGGCGTGGCCTTGGCCGAGTACCTGCTGCAGGTGCCCGCCAACAGGATCGGCTACACGGCGATGAGCCTCGGGCAGCTCAAGATCCTGCAGGAAGTGATCGCCCTGAGCGTGTTTGTGCCGTTCGCGGTGCTCTACATGAAGCAACCCCTAAAACTGAACTACCTGTGGGCGGCCCTGTGCATCTGTGCGGCGGTCTACTTCGTATTTCAGGAGTCGTGAGGGGCTGCTGCCGCCAGCCCCCGACAATCCTCAATGCCTCATCGCCTTGCACGCGTCGCGGCACTTCCTGCAGGCCGCCGCGCACGCCATGCAGCAGGGCTCGTCCCCGCACTTCATGCATTCGTCGGCGCACTGCCCGCACGCCTTCTCGCAGACCTCGCACATCTCTTGAGCCATCGCGGAGTCGTACTCTAAGAGCGCGACGCACGCCCGGCACGTCTCGATGCAGGTCAGGCAGGTCTTCTCACAGCCTGGGCAATCGCAGCCCAAGATGCATTCGCGGCATGCCCGGATGCACTCGTTACAGGCCTTGATGCACGTGTCCTTTGCGGCCGCATCAGCGGGCGTGGCATCTGCGGCGTAAATGGTAGCTGGCACCGTCACGGCAGCGGCGAGAAACAGTCGCATCACGAACGGCATGGTCGGCGACAACATGGGTCGGCCCTTTCTGTAGTTGAGACAAAAACGCAAATGAAACTCTACGCATCGCTCAGGCGGTCCGGCTAACCGCGGAATCACGCATCGCGAAGGGAGTCTCCATACTCCCGCATCTTCCGCTGCACGTACTCAGCGCACTCGTCCTCCGTGATACCCAACACGCCTAGAAAAGAATTCGTGTCCAGATCGTGATCGCAATCCTCCTCGTCATCCGCGACAGACTCGAACACACCAGTGACGGGATCGAAGCATCGGCCGGTGTCCTCGATCAGTCTCTCGATCTCCTGGAAACGGGTTTCGGTCATAAAGGCTCCTGTGATATGGAAGCCTGCCATGGCTGGCGTCAATAAAAAACCAACGTGGCGACGCGGAAAGCATGCGCCACGTTGGTTGATCATGTGGCCCGGCTACGAAGCGTCCTATGGCAATGCCACAGGCCGTTGTTGTCGCCACACCACTGTCAGAT
>JBIJCD010000374.1:0-3839 GCA_044344895.1 Pirellulales bacterium
CGCGGCCTACACGGGCCGCGTGCAGGCCCGCAGGAAGCTCGGGGCCTCTTCGGAAGAGATCGCCGACGACCTTGCCAAGGTGAAGGAGTTCGAAGCATCGGCCGACAAGAAGAAGGCCGCGGCGACGGCCGACGCGCCCCCGAAATTCGACGTCGAGTCGAAGCAGGTCGATCCGGCCAAGCACGGTCAGGCGGTGGCCTCGGCCAAGAAGATCGACAAGCTCGTCGCGGCCAACTACGCCAAGCACGACGTCAAGCCGATGCCGAGGACGTCCGATGAGCAGTTCGTGCGCAGAATCTATCTCGATATCGTCGGCACGATTCCGTCCTACAAGCAGACGACGGCGTTTCTCGCCTCGAGTGACCCCGACAAGCGGACGAAGCTGATCGACGAGCTCCTCGGCAGCGACGGCTACGCGAGCCACTATTTCAACTATTGGGCCGACATCCTCCGCTACCGCGACCGGCTCAGCGAGGATGTCCGCGGCGAGCCATGGCGGCAGTGGATCAAGCAGTCGCTCGCCCAAAATAAGCCGTACGACACGTTCGTCCACGAGATGCTCACGGCCGAGGGGCTGATCTGGGAGAACCCGGCCACGGGCTATCTGCAGCGTGATCCCGGCATGCCGCTCGACAACGTCAACAACACGATCCGCATCTTCCTGGGCACGCGGATCGGCTGCGCCCAGTGCCACAACCATCCGTTCGACAAGTGGACGCAGAAGCAGTTCTACCAGGCGGCTGCTTTCGTCTATCCGACACAGACGCAGACCGGCGGCGGCGACAAGCGGTTCTGGAAGGAGGATCCGCACCCCCGCCTGCGCGACGAATATCAGTCGATCGAGCAGGAGGAGGAGCAGCGGAGGCAGCGGTATTACCAGTTCGAGGCCCACCTCCGCACGAACATGAAGATCGTGAACGACAATCCAGGCCGCAAGATCCAGCTGCCGAAGGACTACGCCTACAGCGACGCCAAGCCGGGAGACGTCGTGGAGCCCAAGACCCTGTTCGGGCCGGATGTGAAGCCGCTGCCCGGCGAGACGACCCGGAAGGCGTTCGCCCGCTGGCTCACGTCAAAGGACAATCCGCGGTTTGCGCTCACGATCGCCAATCGGTTGTGGAAGCAGGTCTTCGGTGCCGGGCAGATCGAGCCGGTCGACGACATGATGGACTCGACCGTGGCCGAGAATCCCGAACTCATGACGTTTCTCGAGTCCGAGATGAAACGGCTCGATTTCGACATGAAGGAGTATCTGCGGATCCTGTTCAACACCGAGACCTACCAGCGGCAGTCGTTCGACCACGAGGTCGCGATCGGCACGCCGTATCACTTCCCCGGTCCGATGCTGCGGCGGATGACGGCCGAGCAGGCGTGGGACTCGTTCCTGGTCCTCGCCCGGCCCGACGCCGGGTTCCAAGAGCTTCCCGCGAGCCTGTACAAGGAGGCCGTCGCGGTCGACCTCGCGAAGGATTCGGCCGAACGTGTCCTCGATGCCCGTGATCGGGTGGCGAAGTTCGACCAACTGCGGAACAAGGCGCAGGACGCCTTCCGGGCGTCGTACGACAAAAGCGTGCTCTTGGCGCGGGCTTCGGAGCTGCCTTCACCGGTGCCCCCGAACCACTTCCTGCGGATGTTCGGCCAATCCGACCGGGAGTTGATCTCGGCGTCCTCGACCACAGGATCGGTGCCGCAGGTGCTGTTCATGTACAACGGCCCCGTCACCCACATGCTGCTGGCGGAGGGCTCGACGATCTACAACAACATCGTCAGGAAGAAGGTCGCGAGCGACGCCGTCAAGGTGGTGTTCTTGTCGATCCTCAACCGCGAGCCTGATGCCGAGGAGTTGGCGACCGCACTGGCGCAGGTTCGCAGCGAGTCGAAGCCGGCCATCGCGTTCGGCAACGTCGTCTGGTCGTTGGTGAACACGCGGGAGTTCATGTTCGTGCAGTAATGTCGGCGGCCGTGGAGGCTCGTCGGACGGACGGTTTCCTTCGAGGACGGGACAGGAGAGTCAACATGCGAGAGATACTTGCCAAGCTCGACGGCATCAGCCGGCGGCAGTGGATCGAGCGCACCGCCAAGGCGGCGCTCGGTGTGGGCATGATGCCCCTGCTCAGTGAGGCCGTGGCGGCCGCGCCCGCTGGCAAGGGCCGCCGGCTCATCTATCTCTACATGGCCGGCGGGATGACTCACCTCGACACGAAGCCGGATTCCAAGGAGACGCAGGGACAGACGTCGGCGATCGGCCCGGCCGTGCCTGACGTGAAGCTCAGCGAGTACCTGCCCACGCTGGCGAAGCAGATGAAGGACATCGCCGTGGTCCGGTCGATGAACACGCAGACGGCCGACCACGAGCAGGGCGAGTACTTGATGCGCACCAGCTACGAGTCGATCGCCACCGAGCGGCATCCGTCACTGGGGCCCTGGATGCAAAAACTCCGCGGAAGGCAGAACAAGACGCTGCCCGACACGGTGCTCATCGGCTCCCCGGCCCGCCATCCGGCCGCCGGTTTCCTCGACCCGACGTTCAGTCCGCTCCCCATCGGCGACCCGATGAAGGGGCTGGAGAACACCAAGGCTCCCGGCTATCTCACCGAGGCGTCCTTCGAGAAGCGGATGGCGCTCATCAACCAGTTCGACAAGAAGTTCCGCGACAAGTATCCGCTCAAGAGCGTGAAGGGATACAGCGACTTCTACGACGAGGCCACCAGCCTGCTGACGAGCGGTGAACTCAAGGCATTCGACCTCAATGAGGAGAAGGCCGAGATGCGCGACCGCTACGGCCGGGATCCCTTCGGTCAGGGCTGCCTGCTGGCCCGCCGGCTGATCGAGAACAACGTCCAGTGCGTGGAGGTGACGCTCGGCGGCTGGGACATGCACAACACGCTGTGGGACTACAACACGCTTCCCACGCGGGCCGCCCAGATGGACAAGGCCGTCGGGGCCCTGCTGGCTGACCTGAGTGAAAAGGGCCTCCTCAAGCAGACGGTCGTGGTGCTCACCACGGAGTTCGGCCGGTCGCCGGCGATCAACTACAACGCGGGCCGCGACCATCACCCCGCGGCGTTCTCGGCCATGCTGGCGGGGGCGGGCATCGCCGGCGGACAGGCGTACGGCAGCTCCGACAAGCGGGGCCACGCGGTGGAGAAGGACGGCGTCTCGCCGGCCGATCTCAATGCCACCGTCGCCGAGGCGCTGGGCCTGCCGCGGGACGAGGTGGTCCATTCGCCGACGGGTCGCCCGTTCAAGGTGGCCGGCGACGGTACGCCTGTGAAGAAACTGCTGTCCTGACGGCGGGAGCCCGCGATGCAAGATGCCGGGCCAGACGCGCCGCGCCCGGGCGCGGCGGCGAAGCAGGTCGTCCGGCCGCTCGACGCCGCGGAGCGGCGGGTGCTCGGCGTGCTGATCGAGAAGGGCAAGACGACGCCCGACCAGTATCCCCTCTCGCTCAACGCCGTGGTCACCGGCTGCAACCAGAAGAGCAACCGCGACCCGGTGATGAGCCTCGACGAGGAGTCGGCGAGCCGGGCGCTCGGCACGTTGCGGCAGTGCGGCGCCGTGGCCGAGGTCTTCGGCAGTGGCAAGATCCCGCGGTACCGTCACCTGGCCTACGAGTGGCTGGGCGTGGGCAAGGAGGAACTGGCCATCGTGGGCGAGCTGCTCCTGCGGGGCGAGCAGAGTGAGGGCGACCTGCGTGGCCGGGCCAGCCGGATGGATCCGATCGCCGATCTCGACACCCTCAGAGGATTCCTCGACGGCTTGGCCAGCCGCGGCCTCGTGGTCTGGCTGTCGCCGCCCGGCCGCGGCCGGATGCTCACGCACGGCCTCCTGCCTTCGGA
>JBIJCD010000375.1:0-3836 GCA_044344895.1 Pirellulales bacterium
CGAGCTGCCCCAGCCGACGAACGACTCCCTGATCGCCACCGGCTACTACCGGCTCGGCCTCTGGGACGACGAGCCCGCCGACCGCGAGCAGGCGAAGTACGACTGGTTCGACGACATCGTCGCCACCACCGGGCAGGTGTTTCTCGGCCTGACGGTCAACTGCGCCCGCTGCCACGACCACAAGATCGATCCGATCCCGCAGCGCGACTACTACGCGTTGCTCGCCTTCTTCCACAATATCACGCCGATGGGTGACCGGCAGATCAATCTCGCCAGCATCGAGCGGCCCATCTTCCGCGACGAGGCGGAGCGGCTGGCCTACGAGGAGCGGGTCGCCGACCTCACGCGGCGGCGGAACGATGCGCAGCGGGCCGTCAGCGAGATCGAGGCCTCGTTCCGGAAGGCGTGGGAGGACCTGCATGCGAAGGAGGCTGCCGGAGAGGATCTCGACGACCTCGAGTTCCGGTTCTACCGTGATTCGTGGACGAAGCTGCCGGCGTTCGACGAACTGAAGCCGGAGGAGGCTGGCCCGGTGTCAGGCCAGCGGTTCGACATCGCGATCGCCCCGTCGCTGCGGCCCGACTTCTTCGGCTACGTGTTCACCGGCTTCCTGAAGGTGCCGGAGGACGGCGACTACACGTTCACGCTCGATTCCGACGACGGTTCGCGGCTCACGATCGCCGACCGCACGGTGATCGAGTACGACGGCATCCACGGGGAAGGGCATCCCCGCACCGCCACGGTGCCGCTCTCCGCGGGCCGCCTGCCCGTGCGGCTCGACTACTTTCAGGGGAAGCACGGCAAGGGACTGACGGTCTCCTGGGCCGGGCCGGGTTTCGGGGCGCGGATGCTCTCGGCGCCGGCCACCGCCGCCGGCGAGCGGTTCGATCTCGCGGCGGCGCTGAAGGCCGACGGCGAGCGGATCCTCGGCGTCGAGGGAAAGCGGGACTACGAGGCCAAGGTGGCCGCGCTCAAGCCGCTCAAGAAGGAGCAGGTGCGGGTCGACAAGGCGCTCGTCGTGACCGAGTACGGCGCCGAGCCGCCCGAGACGTTCGTCTTCTACCGTGGCAATCCGCACGCGGAGCGCAAGCCCGAGAACCGGGTCGAGCCGGCCTTTCCATCGATCCTCAAGCCGTCGGAGCCGGTCATTCCCACGCCGGCCGCGGGGGCGAAGACGTCCGGCCGCCGCACGGCCCTGGCCGCCTGGCTCGTCTCGCCGTCCAACCCGCTGCCGGCCCGCGTGATGGCCAACCGCATCTGGCAGCACCACTTCGGCCGGGGCATCGTCCGCAGCGCGTCGAACTTCGGCATGATGGGCGACCCGCCCACGCATCCGGAGCTCCTCGACTGGCTGGCGGTGGAGCTCGTCGCCAACGGCTGGCGGCTGAAGCCCCTGCACAAGCTGATCCTGATGTCGGAGGCCTATCGTGCAGCCGCAACGAGCAACGCGGAAGCATTCGCGCGAGACCCGCTCAACGACGCCTTCTGGCGGTTCGACATGCGGCGGCTCTCCGCCGAGGAGATCCGCGACTCGATCCACGTGGCCAGCGGCGCGTTCAACCCGAAGATGTTCGGCCCCGGCGTCTATCCGGTGATCCCGAAGGAGGTGATGGCCGGCCAGTCGCGGCCCGGCAGCGGCTGGGGCGACTCGCCCGCGGAGGAGCAGGCCCGGCGGAGCGTCTATGCGTTCGTGAAGCGGTCGCTCATCACGCCGATCCTGGCCGACTTCGACCTCGCCGACACCGATTCGAGCTGCCCCGTGCGGTTCACGACGACGCAGCCCACGCAGGCGCTGGGCATGATGAACGGGGAGTTCCTGCAGCGGCAGGCCCGCGTCTTCGCCGAGCGGGTGCGGCGGGAGGCGGGCGGGCCCGATGCCGCCGACGTGCCGGCGCAGGTGCGCCGGGCGCTCGAGATCGCGCTGGTGCGGCCCGTGCGGGACGACGAGGTCGCCCGGGGCGTGGCCCTGATCGACCGGCTTGACGACGCCGATGGCGTCAGCCCCGGCCGGGCCATGGAGCTCTTCTGCCTGATGGTCCTGAACCTCAACGAATTCATCTACCTCGACTGAACCCCGACCGGGCCGACGGGCCGCCGCCACACGGGAGCCAACCCATGACCATGCAGCACGACGAGCCCCGCGGCCAGTTCTGCCGCCGCACCCGCCGCGAGTTTTTTTGGGAGGCAGGGGCGTCGTTCACCGGCCTGGCGCTGGCGGGCCTGTTCGACCAGGGCTTCTTCGCCCGGCAGTCGCGAGCGGCCGGCGGCGCCGCGTTCGTCAATCCGCTGGCCGCGAAGCCGCCGCACTTCGCGCCCAAGGCCAAGAGCGTGATCTTCCTCTTCATGTACGGCGGCCCGAGCCATGTCGACACGTTCGACTACAAGCCCAAGCTCTACGACCTCGATGGCCAGACGATCGACGTGAAGACGAAGGGCCGCGGCGGTGAGAAGAGCCAGGGCCGGGTCGTGGGCCCGAAGTGGAAGTTCCAGCAGTATGGCCAGTGCGGCAAGAGGGTGAGCGACCTCTTCCCCCACCTCGCCGGCCACGTCGACGACATCGCGTTCCTGCACTCCATGACGGCCGATTCGCCCATCCACGGCTCGGCGATGCTGCAGATGAACTCTGGCAAGATCCAGTCGGGGGCGCCCTGCCTGGGCTCGTGGGTCAACTACGGCCTCGGCAGCGTCAACGAGAACCTCCCCGGCTTCGTCGTGATGCTCGACCCGACCGGCGGCCCGATCTCCGGTGCGAAGAACTGGTCGAGCGGCTACATGCCGGCCACCTACCAAGGCACGCTCCTGCGGAGCAAGGGAGCCCCGATCCTCGACCTCGCACCCCCGGACGACATGCCGCTGGAGGCCCAACGGACGCTGCTCGACGGCCTGCGCGAGGCCAACACAGCCCATCTGCTCTCGCGCGGCGACAACTCCGACCTCGCCGCGCGGATCGCCGCCTACGAGCTGGCGTGGAAGATGCAGGAGCATGCGCCGGAGGCGGTCGATCTGGCGAGCGAGACCGCGGAGACGCAGGCGCTCTACGGCCTCGATCATCCACGGACGGCCGACTTCGGCCGCCGCTGCCTGCTGGCGCGGCGGCTCGTGGAGCGGGGTGTGCGGTTCATCCAGCTCTACTCGGGTGGCGCGCATAACGACGACAACTGGGACGCCCACGGCGACCTGGAGAAGAACCACACCTTCCACGCGGGCAACACCGACCAGCCGATCGCCGCGCTGCTGACCGACCTGAAGCGGAGCGGCCTGCTCGACAGCACGCTGGTGATCTGGGGGGGCGAGTTCGGCCGGCAGCCGACGGCTGAATACGCAGAGGGCACCGGCCGCGACCACAACTCCTACGGCTTCACGATGTGGATGGCGGGGGGCGGCATCAAGGGGGGCGTGAGCGTGGGCGAGACCGACGAGCTCGGCTCGGCCGCGATCTCCCCGGTGCACGACGGGCGGACAGGTTTCCACGTGAAGAGCCTGCACGCCACGGTGCTGCACCAGCTCGGCGTCGACCCCAACCGGCTCTCCTACTTCTTCGGCGGCCTCGACCAGAAACTCGTCGGCGTCGAGCACGTCGAGCCGATCCGCGAGATCATCGGGTAGCCGGAGTGCGAGGCCTTTTCGCGAGCGTGGGCCTCGGTTCGGGGCTGCCCGTGCCCCGTCGCCGGACGTTCGCTGCGGGCATCCTGCCCTCCGCTCTCTCGAAGCTGCCTGCGCTTCGCCCTCCGGGCTGCGCTGGTCAGCTCACGCCGGCTCGTGGGACACGGGCAGCCCCTCACGGATTCCTCGATGGTCGCCGCGACGGCCCGTGGTGCGGCTCATCCCCGCGAGTG
>JBIJCD010000377.1:0-3827 GCA_044344895.1 Pirellulales bacterium
GGCGGCGGTCGGCGGCGGACGTGTCGCCGGTGCGGATCGCCGCCTCCCAGCTGCCGGGCAGCCAGCCCGAGGCCATGCCGGCGAGCGGCTCCTGAAGCGACCGCAGCGTGTCGGCCGCCAAGGCCTTCAGCGGCGTCACCCACACCACCCGGAGGCCGTCGTGGGGCGGGAGCGTGCGGCCTCGCTCCAGGCAGCCGAACCAGGCCGCCAGCGTCTTGCCCGTGCCTGTCGGCGCGTGCACGAGGCCGCTCGCGCCGCGGGCCATCTCCCGCCACACCTCCCGCTGGAAGGGAAACGGCCGCCAGCCGCGGGCTGCAAACCAGCCGGCGGGAGACGCGGCGCCGGCTGGACGGGCGGCACCACCGATCCCGGCGTCACTGTCACTCGCCCGGCGGCGAACCGGCGGCCGTGCCGCTCGTCGTGACCGTGGCCGCGTCGTCATGATCCGGTCTCCGACGCCGCCAGCGGTTGCCCCGGTGCGACGGCGGTCTGCTGGTCGATCAACCGGAGCAGGTCCGCCAGCGTGTTCGCCTCCGGGGCCGTCTTCTCCCGTCGCCAGCGGACGATCCGCGGAAACCGCACCGCCACGCCGGCCTTGTGCCGCGTCGACCGGGCCACGCCCTCGAACGCCAGCTGGAACACCTGCGTCGGCTGCACCACCCGCACCGGCCCGTGCCGCTCGAGCGTGGTCGCGCGGACGATCCGATCCACCTCGACGATCTCCGCGTCGGACAAGCCGGAGTAGGCCTTCGCCACCGGCACCAGGCGGCCGTCGCTCCACACGCCGAGTGTGTAATCGCTGTGCAGGCCGGCGCGGCGGCCATGGCCCGCCTGCGCGTAGAGCAGCACCGCGTCGATCTCAAGTGGCTCGATCTTCCATTTCCACCAGTCGCCGCGGATGCGGCCGGCGCCGTAACGGCTGTCGCGGCGCTTGAGCATGATCCCCTCCACGCCCCGCGACCGCGACGAGGCGCGGGCGGCGGCCAGCGCATCCCAGCCGTCGGCCTCGATCCGCGGCGAGAGGAGCAGCCGCGGCCGCGGATCGATGCCGGCGGCGAACGAGTGCGGCAGGAGCGATTCCAGCCTCCGCCGCCGCGACTCCAGCGGCTCGGCGCGGAGGTCGACGCCCTCCGCCTCGAGCAGGTCATAGGCCACGAACGCGCAGGGCACCTCCTCGAGCAGCTTCCGCGGCACGCGTCGGCGGCCGCTCCGCCGCGACAGCGCGGCGAACCCGAGCAGTTCGCCACCGCGGGCCGCGAGCAATTCGCCGTCGAGGACGGTGCCCGGCGGCAGCGACTCGGCCGCCGCGACGATCTCCGGAAAGGCCTCGTTGACGAACTCGTCGCCCCGGCTCCACACGGAGACCTCGTCTCCGCGGCGCACCAACTGGGCCCGCATGCCGTCCCACTTCCACTCCGCGATCCACTCGGAGGCCGGCCCGATCTCCTGTGGCGGAGCGTCGAGCGCGGAGGCGAGAAGGAACGGGTAGGGGCGTCGGGCGTCGGCCGCCGTCGGCTCGCAGACGAGCAGCCGCCGATACGCCTCCGCGTCGGCCACGCCGCCCCCCATCAGGCGATGCGTCATCACGGCTGGATCGACGCCCGCCACCTCCGCGAGCGCCCGCGCGACGAGCGTCCGCGACACGCCGATGCGGCAGCCGCCGGTGAGCAGCTTGTGCCACACGATCCGCTCCCGCGCCGCGAGCCTGCGCCACACGCCCTGCACGGTGGCCCGCTTGCGATCGTCGGCGGCGCCCCGCAGGGTGTCGACGGTGGTCCGCATGCATTCGGCCAGCCCCAAGCCCACGCCATCCTCGCCGGCGGCCGCGGTCGGATCGGGCAGCACGAGCGCCAGCGTTTCGGCGAGGTCGCCCACGTGGGCATACGCATCCTCGACGAGCCAAGCCGGCAGGCCGGCCGCCTCGGCAGCCCACCGCCGGAGGTCCGCCGTCGACACCGCCCGCAGCTGCCGCTCGCCGGAGAGCACGCGGATCGCGCAGGCGGCATCCTCGGCGGACACCACCGCGAAGTAGTCGCGAAGCGCGGCGACCTTGTCGGTCGTGCTGCCGGTGGCGTCGAGCCGCCAGTAGAGCTCGGTGAACCGCCTCATGCCGGCGCCTCCAGCGGGTCGTCCTCCGCCGGCTCCCGCTCGCCCTCCTCGCCGACATCAGCATCGCCGCCCCGTGCGGCCGCGTCGGGCGTGGCCTCGCCGGTGAACCGCGTGGGCAGCACGGCGGCGTCGAGGCCGCGGTCACACAAGAGCCGGGCGAGCGTGTCGGCGAAGCCGTGGGTGACGAGCACCCGCCGGGCGCGGGAGGCCTCGATCGCCGTGAGCAGGCCCGGAAAGTCCGCATGGTCGGAGACCACGAAACCGCGGTCGAAGCCCCGGCGCCGCCGCACGCCGCGGATCTGCATCCAGCCCGACGCCATCGCCACGCTGGTCTCGCCGAAGAGCCCAAGCCAGCGGCTGCCGGCCACGTTCGGCGGCGCGATCACCAGCGCGCGGCCGCCTCCCATCCGCCGCGTGCGGGGAGGCACCCGTTCGATCGACGGCAGCCGCACGCCGCTGGCCCGGTAGGCGTCCACCAGCTTCATCACCGCACCGTGGCCGATGATCGGGCCGATCTCGGGATCGACCATCGCCGCCAGCCGCTGCGCCTTGCCGAGGCTGTAGGCCAGGAGCACGCTCGTGCGGCCGGCGTCGCGGTTGTCCCGCCACCAGGCGTCGATCTCGGCGGCCACCGCCGCCGGATCCTGCCAGCGGTAGACCGGCAGGCCGAACGTCGATTCGGTGACGAAGACGTCGCACTCGACGGGCTCGAACGGCTGGCAGGTCGGATCTGACTGGAGCTTGTAGTCGCCGCTCACGACCCAGGTGACGCCGCCGTGCTCGAGGCGGACCTGGGCTGAGCCGAGCACGTGCCCTGCCGGGTGGAGCGAGACCTTCACGCCGTTGACGAGCGTCGACTCGCCGTGCCGCAGCGTGTCGATGGGCGCGGCGCTTCCCACACGGCTGCGGAGCACCAGCGCGCCGGGCGCCGCGCAGAGGTAGCGGCCGCAGCCGGGCCGGGCATGATCGGCGTGTGCGTGCGTGATCACCGCCCGCGGAACCCGCCGCCAGGGATCGACGTGGAAGTCGCCCGCGGCGCAGTACAGCCCCGCGTCGGTGACGGTCAGCAGGTCGGCCATCGCGGGCGTGCTCCCGGACCGGCGGTCGCGCCGCGGCCCGGGGCCCCGCCGCCCGCGTCAGCGGTAGGCCTGCGCGCCCACGGCGGGGAAGCGATAGCCGCCGAATCCAAGTGGAGCGTAGCTGGGCCAGTCGCCGGGGACGACCCCCGGGGGCGTGCCGTACATCTTCCAGGTGGGCGTGCGGGGGTTCGTCGGGGGCACGAAATACCGGGGCCGCTGCCTGATGCCGGCGGTGTAGGGAGAGGCGCCGGGCTGGTACGGGGCCTGGTTCTGCGGCGTGCCGGTGGAGGCGGGCGACCGCGGGCCCGAGTGCCGCCGCGTGCCCGCCGCCGCGGCCGGCAGGCTCGCGCCGGCGAGGCACACCGCCACGAGCAGGACGCGGCCCACCCGCCTGCCCGACCAGCCGAAATACCGCGCGTTCATGCCCACGCTCCCGGCGTTTCCCGCCGCCGCAATCCTGCCGTGGCACGCGGCCGACGCCGCATCCCGCTGCGAGTTCATCGGCGACCGGCCGTCGGCGGGTCGCGGAAACCTCCGGCGGGGCGGCGGGCACCGGTTCCTCCGGATGTGCCGCGGGGGCCGAGTCTCGGACGCGACGCTCAGGCCGGCCGGGCGTCGGGGGCGGCTGGCGGCTCGACC
>JBIJCD010000045.1:0-13556 GCA_044344895.1 Pirellulales bacterium
CTTCCTCGAAGGGGGCAAGAAGCTGCTCCTCGCCGACATGCATAGGGAGATGCTCGAGGCCTCGACGCGGTTGGAGTTCGAGAAGGCCGCCCGGCTCCGCGACGAGATCCGCCTGCTGGAGACGCTCGACCAACGTGGCGACCTGGAGGAAAACGTCCAGCCTGAGGTGTTTCTCGTCGATCCCAAGAAGGGGCTCGCCGGCCTGGAGAAGGTGCTGGGGCTCAAGTCCCCGCCGCGGGTGATCGAGGGGGTCGACATCGCGCACCTCGCCGGCAACGAAACGGTGGCCAGCCTGGTGCAGTTCATCGACGGGCTCCCCTTCAAGCCCGGCTACAAGCGCTACCGCATCAAGACGGTCGCCGGCATCGACGATTTCAAGAGCATCCACGAGGTGGTGTCGCGGCGGTTCGCCCGGCTGGTCCGCGAGGGAGCCGCGCTGCCCGACGTATTTCTCGTCGACGGCGGCAAGGGACAGCTCTCCGCGGCTCTCGATGCGCTCGAGTCGCTCGGCGTCGAGCCACCCTGCATCATCTCGCTGGCGAAGCGGGAGGAGGAGGTGTTCCTGCCGGGCCGTAGCGAGCCGCTGCGGCTGTCCCGCGACTCCTACTCCCTGCGGCTGTTGGAGTACGTCCGCGACGAGGCCCACCGGTTCGCCCAGCACTACCACCATCTGCTCCGAGGCCGCAGAACCCTCGAAGACGAATAGCCGCAACCGGTTGCGGGGCAAGGACTTGCCGACGCCGTCGGCTTTTCGGCCACGGCTTGCCAACGGCCTCGAACCGAAACCGGCCGGCGGGCCGGCCGTTGAAGCAGGGCCACGCGGCCCACCGCCGCGGGCCGGAACGACACAGTCCCGAGAGTCCCGCCCGCACAAAAGCCGAAAAATCAAAGGGGTCGCTGCGTGGCCCCGAGGGGCTGCATTATCATTCCGTTCCGCTGGGAGTGGCGCGGACCGTCACGGGCTTTTTCGAAGAAAAAGGAAGCGAAGCCATGCGATTCAAGCACGTTCGCCATCACGATGGGGGCTCCCGCCGCTGCTCTGGGCCGGTCGCCGACCGGCGCGACTTCCTCCAGGTGGGCGCGCTGTCCGGACTGGGACTCTCGCTGGGCGGCCTGCTCCGCATGCAGTCTGCCCGCGGCGACGCAAAATCCTTCGCCAACTTCGAGGGCACAGCGAAGAGCGTGATCCATATCTGGCTGCCCGGCGGCTGGGCCCAGCAGGAGACGTTCGATCCCAAGCCGCTCTCGCCGCTGGAATACCGGGGCGACATGGGCACGATCGAGACGAAACTGCCAGGCGTCCGCTTCAACGAGAAGCTGGTGAAGACCGCGGAGATCGCCGACAAAATCACCGTCGTCCGCTCGATGACCCACGGCGAGGCGGCGCACGAGCGCGGGACGCACAACATGTTCACGGGCTACCGGCCGAGCCCGGCGCTCACGTTCCCCAGCTTCGGCAGCGTGGTCTCCCACGAACTCGGCCCGCGGGCGAACCTGCCGCCATACGTCTGCCTGCCCGACCTCACGGCCGTCGACGCCGGCGCCGGCTACCTCGGCAGCGCGTACGGACCGTTCACGCTCGGTTCCGATCCCGCCAGCCCCAGCTTCACCGTCCGCGATCTGTCGCTGCCGGGCGGCGTCGACTCCGACCGGTTCGCGTCGCGGCAGCGGCTGCGGGACATCGTCAGCCGCCACTTCCAGCGACTCGAAGACACCGAGAACATCGAGGCGATGGACGAGTTCTACAAGCGGGCCTACGACCTCGTCAGTTCAGAGTCGGCCCGGGCAGCCTTCGACATCAAGGCCGAGCCCGACGCCGTCCGCGACGAGTACGGCCGCAACGAAGCCGGCCAGCGGATGCTTCTGGCCCGCCGGCTGGTCGAGTCGGGCGTCAGGCTCGTGTCGCTCAAGTATGGATCCTGGGACATGCACCAGAAGGTCCGCGACGGCATCGCCAAGACGCTGCCGCCGTTCGACCAGGCTTACGCGGCGTTGATCCGCGACCTGGAACGCCGCGGCCTGCTCGACTCGACGCTCGTGATGGTATCGAGCGAGTTCGGCCGCACCCCCAAGATCAACAAGGACTCCGGCCGGGATCACTGGCCGAAGGTGTTCAGCATCCTCCTGGCGGGCGGCGGCGTCCGGCAGGGCTGCGTCTACGGCGAGTCCGACGCCATCGCCGCCGAGCCGGCCGACAATCCGCTCACGGTCGCCGACCTGGCCACCACCGTCTACCACTGCCTCGGTATCGTCGCCGACAAGGAGCTCGTGGCCCCGGGCAACCGGCCGGTGGAGATCGTCGACGGCGGCAAGGTCCGCAAGGATCTGCTGGCCTGACGCCCGGCTCTTCCGCCGAACCGTTCCTCCCTCGCAGGCCCTCCATCATGCACTCGATTGCCCCAGCGGCCGCAGCGGTGCCCGCCCGCTCGACGATCCGTGCCACGCCCCTTTCCCGGCCCGCCTCCCGGGTCGCCCTGGCGTCGATCCTCGCCGTGGCCGCGACCGCTTACGGCGAGCCTTCACTCGACCGGATTGAACCTCCCGGGGGCCGCCAGGGGTCGCGGGTGGAGATCCGCATCACCGGCACCGACCTCGATCGACCACAAGAGCTCTTCTTCGAGGAGAGCCGGATTCGCGTCGACGCGATCGCGGCCGACAAGGACAACGTCGTCACGGCGACGCTCGACATCCCGGCCGACTGTCCGCCCGGCCCGCACCGGCTCCGGGTTCGCACTGCCGATGGCCTCTCCGACCTGCGGATGTTCCAGGTGCACTGCTCCGAGCAGGTCCAGGAAAAGGAGCCCAACGATTCGGCGGCCGCGGCCATGCCGCTGGAGCCGGGCCGCGCCGTGTGGGGCACGCTGCGCAACGAAGACGTCGACTGCTTCAAGATTCATCTGCCGGCCGGTGGCCGGATCAGCGCGGTCGTCGATGCCGTGCGTCTCGACCAGCAGATGCTCGACGCCCACCTCGACCTCGTCGACGAGGACGGCTTCGTGATCGCCTCCTGCGACGACCACCCGCTGCTCACGCAGGATCCGGCGCTCGTCGTCACGGTGCCGCAGGAGGGTGACTATTATCTGCGGGTGCGCGAGGCGGCCTACTCCGGCAACGGCGTCTACCAGCTGCACGTCGGCGGCTTCCCGGTGCCGAACGTCGCCTGGCCGCCGGGCGGTTCGCGCTCGAAGCCGTTCGACGTCGAGTGGCTGGGCGACCCGGCGGGCGGATTCCGGCAGCGGGTCGAGTTGCCCGCCGCCGGCCTTGAAGGCCTGGCTCGCGTGTATCCGGTCCGCGACGGCGTGACCTCGCCTGCCGCCGTGCCGCTGCGGGTGACCGACGCGCCGGTGCACATCGAAACGGAGCCGAACGACGAGCCCGAACAGGCCGCGTCGGCGCGGGCACCGCTGGCCGTCGCTGGCCGCATGCAAAAGGCGGACGATGTCGACTGGATCCGGATCGAGGCCGAGCCCGACAGCAAGTGGCGGGTGACGGGCTGGGGCCGCCGGCTCGGCTCCCCCGTCGATCTCGTGATCGCCGCCCACCGCGACACCTCGAAGCGCGAACGGATCACGAGCAACGACGACACCGACGGGCCCGACAGCTCCGTGCAGGTCACCGTGCCCAAGGAGGGGGCGTTCCTGCTCAGGATCAACGACTTCCAGCGTCGCGGCGGCGAGGGCTTCGTCTACTGGATCGACGTCGAGCCGATGGTGCCGCAGGCCACCGTGTCCGTGCCGCCCGCGACCACCCGCACCCAGCAGCGGCTGGTGGCCGCCGTGCCGCGGGGCAACAGGATGGCGCTGTTCTTCAACGCCAGCCGCACCGAATGCACCGGTCCCTTGAAGCTCGACTTCCAGGGGCTGCCCGCCGGCGTCACGGCGTTCTCGGGCCCGCTGGCGGAGCCCGCTCCTGGAGGGCTGGTCGTCTTCGAGGCGGCCCCCGACGCGGCGGTCGGCACCTCGCTGGCGACCGTGACCGTGCGCACGAGCGGCGAGCATGATGCCGAGTCGGGCGGATCGTCACGGTCCGTGGGCGGACTGCGGCAGGGCACCGACACGGTGTACGGCGAACCGAACAAGACGACGTACCGCACGGCGCTCGGCGACAGGCTGGCCGTGGCCGTGGTCGACGAGGCGCCCGTGACGATCGAACTGGAGCCGCCCGCCGGACCGCTCGCGCGTCGCGGGCAGACCGCCCTGCGGGTCAAGGTCCGCCGCGCTGAGGGCTTCGCCGGCAGGGTCCGGCTCGAGCTGCCGTTCAAGCCGCCGGGAGTCGGCGCCTCGAGCGTCGATCTCAAGGACGACGAGACCGACGTGACGGTCCCGCTCTCGGCCTCCGCCGATGCGGCAGTCAGGGACTGGCAGATCGCCGTGGCAGCCGTCCTGTTGCCGCCGGCCGACCCCAAGGACAAGAAGCGGCCCCGACGCGACGGCAGCGGCGTCTGGATCTGCAGCCGTCCTGTCGCCCTCTCGGTGATCGAGCCGCTCGTCGAACTTACCGCCGAAAAGGCGGTGGCCGAGCAGGGCACGGAGACGAAGCTCGTGTTCAAGGCGGCGGCGCCGGCGGCGTTCGAGGGCGTGGCGAAGGTGACGCTCGTGGGGCTGCCCGTGAAGACGGAGGCTCCGCCCCTGGAGCTGCGCGGGGGCGCGGAGTCTCTCGAGATTCCCATCACCGTCGCCGCCGATGCGCCGGTCGGCAAGCACGACAACGTCTTCTGCCGCATCGAGGTGCCGGTGGGGGGAGCGACCGTCATCCATCAAAGCGCGCCGACCTCGCTGCGGATCGACAAGCCGCTCCCCGGCGGCGTCGCCGCCCGCGGGAAGTGATGCCGACCGTCCGCAGACACCGGGCAGGAATCCAACCATGCCAACGCCACGACACGCACCGCCACTGCACACCCCGCCCCAGGGAGCCGGGCCACGATCGGCACGGCTGGCGTGGGCCGCGGTGGCGGTGCTGCTGATCGGCAGCACCGCCTTCGGCGCCGCCGATGCGGCCGTGCGCATCGACGTCTATCCGCCGCGGGTGCGGCTCGATTCATCCCGCGACCGGCAGCGGTTGCTGGTGCAGGCCGTGCATGCCGACGGCCGCACGCAGGACGTCACCGCGGCGGCGAAGATCGTGCCGTCGGCTCCCACGCTGGTCGCCGTCGAGGGCGGCCTGCTGCGGCCGCTCGCCGATGGCGACGGCTCGCTGAATGTGACCCACGGCGGCCTGTCGGCCACGATCCCGTTCACGGTCGTGTCGGCGTCGTCGGAGCCGCCGCTCTCGTTCCGCCGCGACGTGATGCCGGTGTTCGCCAGGGCCGGCTGCAACATGGGCAGCTGCCACGGTGCCGCCCGCGGCAAGGACGGTTTTCGGCTGTCGCTCTTCGGCTTCGATCCCGCCGGCGATTACCAGCGGATCACCCGGGAGTTCCCTGGCCGGCGGATCGATGCCGGCGACCCCGAGGCCAGCCTGCTGGTGCAGAAGGCGATCGGCGCTGTGCCCCACACCGGTGGCAAGCGATTCGAGGCGGACAGCGACCTGTGCCAGACGCTCGTCCGCTGGATCGCCGCCGGGGCGCCGGACGATCCAGGGGCGGTGCCGGCGTTGGTGGGCCTCGACCTCTACCCGCCCACGGCCCTCATCGCCGGCGGCGACGCCGCGCAGCAGCTCGTGGCCGTGGCCCGGTTCGCCGACGGCACCGACCGCGACGTGACCGACCTCTGCTGGTACGGCTCCAACAACGACCCCTCCGCCAAGGTGTCGCCGGCCGGGCTGGTGACCAGCGGCCGGCGCGGCGAGGCCTTCATCATGGCCCGCTACGACACGATCACCGTAGGCGTGCCGCTCGTTGTGATCCCTGAAGATCTCGCCTTCACCTATCCGAAGGCAGCGCCCGGAACGTGGGTGGACGAGTTCGTCGACCGCAAGCTGGAGAGCCTGAGGATCGCCCCCAGCGCCGTCTGCGACGACGAGACGTTCCTGCGCCGCATCTCGCTCGACATGATCGGGCTGGTGCCAGCACCGGAGGAGCGGGCCGCATTCCTTGCCGACGGGTCCGCCGACAAGCGCAGCCGGGTCGTCGACGAACTCCTGACCCGCAAGGAGTTCGTCGACCTGTGGGTGATGAAGTGGGCGGAGATCCTGCAGATCCGCTCGGTGAACAACCAGGTGACACCGAAGGCGGCCAACCTCTACCACCAGTGGCTCGACCGACGGATCTCGGCCAACGAGCCGATCGACAGGATGGTCCGCGACCTCATCTCCGCCTCAGGCGGCACCTTCGACAATCCGCCGGCCAACTACTTCCAGATGGAGCGCGACACGCTCAAGACCGCGGAAAACGTCGCCCAGGCTTTCCTCGGCATGCGGATCCAGTGCGCCCAGTGCCACAACCACCCGTTCGACCGCTGGACGATGGACGACTACTACGGCTTCGCCGCGTTCTTCAAGCAGATCGCTCGGAAGCGGGGTGACGACCCACGCGAGTACATCATCTACGACTCCGGGGCGGGTGACATCAAGCACCCCGTGACGGGCGCGGTGGTGCCGCCGAAGTTTCTGGGTGGCGAGGGGGTGAAGGTGCCGGATCGGGAGCGGCGGCTGGCGTTGGCGGAGTGGATGACCTCGCCCGACAACCCCTACTTCGCCAAGCACGTGGCCAACATCGCCTGGACCCACTTCTTCGGCCGCGGGATCGTGCACGAACCCGACGACGCCCGGGTGAGCAACCCGCCGTCGAACGGCCCGCTGCTCGATGAACTTGGCCGCCGGTTCGCCGCGTCCGGCTGGGACTTCCGGCAGCTCGTCCGCGACATCGTGCTCTCCCACACCTATCAGCGGGTCTGCGACGTCAACGAGACGAACCGTCTCGACGACACCAACTTCTCCCACGCCGCCGTGCGACGCATCCGGGCCGAGGTGCTGCTCGACGTGCTGGCCCAGGTCACGGAGACGAAGAACAAGTTCCCCGGACTGCCCACCGGCGCGCGTGCCGTCCAGGTCGCCGACGGACGCACCACCAATTACTTCCTCACAACCTTCGGCCGGGCCAACCGGCAGGACGTCTGCAGCTGTGCCGTGCGGATGGACCCGAACCTCTCGCAGGCCCTGCACCTCCTCAATGGCGACGCGGCGAACGACCGCATCAAGCAGGGCGGTATCGTCGCCGGCTGGGTCAAGGAGGGCCGCTCGGACGAAGAGATCGTGAACGAGCTGTTCGTCCGCTGCTACTCGCGACAGCCGACGGATCGCGAGCGGAGCGAGACGATCGCCGCCATCGCCGACGCCACCGACCGTCGTCAGGCCTTGGAAGACGTCTTCTGGGCGTTGCTCAACTCGCCAGAATTCATCTTCAATCACTGATCGGACCTTCTCCCGCCCGCCCGAGCACCGCGCCGCCCCCGCCATGCGTTTATCGTCCGTCCTGCCGCCGCCGTCACGGCTCCTCCTGGCCCTGTGCCTGTGGCACGTGTCGGCGGCCGCGCTGCCGGCGGCCGACGCGCCACCGAACTACACCGATCACGTCCTGCCGATCTTCCGCGAGAAGTGCGGTGGCTGCCACAACGCCGACAAACGCGAAGGCGGTCTCGACCTGATGTCGCACGGGCAGGCGCTTGCCGGCGGCTCGTCGGGCGAGGTGATCGTCCCGGGTGACCCCGACGCCTCGCACCTCTGGCAGGTGGCCAGCCATGCCGCCGAGCCGAAGATGCCGCCCGAGTCCGACCGGATCCCGACCGAGATGCTCGACGTGATCCGGTCCTGGATCGCGGGCGGGGCGATCGAGCGCGCTGGCGGCCGGGCCGCGAAGAAGAAG
Organism: Pirellulales bacterium; assembly: GCA_044344895.1. Taxonomy (GTDB): domain Bacteria; phylum Planctomycetota; class Planctomycetia; order Pirellulales; family UBA1268; genus CAMCQY01. Next base: position 7,802 of record JBIJCD010000045.1, read on the forward strand.
GCCGTCGCGCTGGCGATCGACGCCAAGACGGCGGCCGCCCCCGACGGTCCGCCGGTAATGCCCCCGCGGCTGCCCCTGGAGGTCGCATCGCACGGCCGCCGGCCGCTGGCGGTCACCGGTCTGGCAGCCTCCCCCAACGGTGCACTCCTCGCGGTAGGCGGCCGCCGGCAGCTCATGCTCTTCGATTCTTCCGCGCTGGCATTCCTGGGCGTGCTGCCGTTTCCCGAGGGCGACGTGAAGACCGTCCGTTTCTCCCGCAACGCCCGGCTGCTCCTGGCCGGCGGCGGACAAGCCGCCAAGAGCGGCCGCGTGGTGGTTTGGGACGTGGCCACGGCGGGCCGTGTTGTCGAGGTGGGGGATGAATTCGATCAGGTGCTCGCGGCCGACATCACGGCCGATCAGCGGCTCGTGGCGCTGGGCGGCCCGCTGAAGGTGGTGCGGATCGTGCTCACCGCGGACGGCTCCGTCGACGCCGAGATCCGCAAGCACACCGACTGGATCACGGCGATTGAGTTTTCTCCCGACGGCAGGATGCTGGCGACGGGGGATCGGGCCGGCAACGCGTTTCTCTGGGAGACCCGTGGCGCCCGCGAGGACGCGGTGCTCAAGGGGCATGCCGGCGGCATCACCGCGGTGGCCTGGCGGGGCGATGGCGCGGTGCTCGCCACGGCCAGCGAGGACGGCAAGATCCGTCTCTGGAACGCCAAGACCGGCGAGAAGGCCAAGGAGTGGGAGGCGCATCCGGGGGGCGTGCAAGGCCTGTGCTGGCTCGCCGACGGCCGGCTCGCCAGCGGGGGACGCGACCGGAAGGCGGTCGTGTGGAAGTCGGACGGCAGCCGGGAGCGGACGTTCGAGCCAGCGGCCGACATCGTCCTGCGGGTCGCCGTGACGAGCGACCAGTCCCGATTGATGGTCGGCGAGCTGGGCGGGCAGATGCCCGTGTTCGCGTTGGCCGACGGCCGTGGCGTCGGCGAGATCGACGCCAATCCGCCGCGGCTGGCCGAGCGGCTCAGCGACGCGGAGAAGCTCGTCGTCGAACGCCGCGCGGCCGAGCGCGAGGCGGCCGACAAGGCGAAGCTGGCCGCCGACGCCGTTCAGGACGACGACGAGGAAACGTCCGCCGCCCGCAAGGCGGCCGACGAGGCCGCCGCTGCCCTGGAGGCCGCGCGGGAGCAAGCCGCCGCGGCGGTGGCGGCCGTGGAGCGCTGGCGGAAGGAGATCGACTTCGCCGCGCAAAAAACGCCTGCCTCCGACAGGTAGAGCGTCCCCGAGGGTTGCGATCGCTCGAGCGGCCATCTGACGCGGCCCGCCGCTCGCACCGCGCCGCCTGATCTCCCCAGATTCCGCCGGCTGGGTCTCCTCTTGATTCCGCGGCCGCGAATCCCCACCATCCCGCCCCCGGCTGGGCCGTCGCCCGGCTCGCCGGCGTTGGGAGGAGCATCGTGTTGCCACTCGCGCGACAACCCGTTCGTCCAGGCCATCTCGACTCTCGCAGGCCGGCCACGATCTGGGCCGTGCTGGCGGTGGCCGCCGTGGCATGGCTGCCGGTGGCGTGTACCGCCGCGGACTCCGACGCACAGTCGATCGCGATCGTGCCGGCCGGCACCCCGGTGGACGACCCCGACCGCGACCGCTGGAACCGCGTCGTGCTGCTGGCTACGCCGCGTTTTGCCAGCGGCGACACCGACGCCGTCTCCGAGGGCATCCACGCCCACGTTACGAGCTTCACGTTCGCCGTCCTGGCCACCGTGCGCAGCGTCGAGACCGACGACGACGGCCCGCGGCACCGTCTGGTGGAGGTGGGCGTCGGCTACGGCACACCGATCGGCGACCGCCTGACGATCGTCTCCCCGAACGCGAAGCTGCCAGGCTTCACACCCGACTTCCTCGGCCGCCAGATCCTGGGCGCAAAACAGAAGAGCCTCGATGAGATCGTGCAGGTCGGTGCGCACGCGACGGCGGTGGCCTTCGACGCACCGACGCTGATGCTCCGTGACGACGAGCACCGTGACATGATCGTCCGCCACGTGGTGCGGGTCGATCCACGGACGGGAGGCTGCTCCAGCTGCGTGTGGCTGGCCCAGGAGAACGACGACGGCACGCTCACACCGGCAGGCGATCCGCTGCGACTCGTGGCCGGGGGCACCCATGAGAGCCGAGCCGTCCATGTCGACGGCAATCGCTTCGTGTTCGGATTCCCGACGAAACAGGCGTTCGCCGTCAAGGATCTGCCGCCCGGCACGAGCCTGTCTTGGACGCCGGCACTGCTGGTGTCGGCCGACGCCCGGACGTACAGCGGCGCTGACCTGCGGGAATTCACCCGGGCCCTCGACGATGCCGCCGTCCGCCTCGCGGCCGCCCCGGCCGCCCGCGGTGACGTCACCGCGCGGGCGGAGTAGGCCGGCATGGCGGCCGATGCCGCCGCCCGCGGCTTACCGTCAGCGACTGTGCATGTCGCTCGACACACCGCCCGCGGCCGGCACGTAGCACATGCGGGCGTAATCCATGACCATGCGGTGGGCGCTGAACCGCCAGGCCAGTGAGCCGATGGAGTTCATCATCATGCGGATCCATGCCCGGGGCAGCCCGTCAGAATCCCGTTCGTAGAACAGCGGGATCACCTCCTGCTCCAGCACGTCGTAGAGCGCCTGGCCGTCGCGCCGGTCCGTGATCTCGTCGTTGGCGTGCGTCTCACCGCGGCCGATCGCGAAGCCGTTGCGGCCGTCGAAGGCCTCGGCCCACCAGCCGTCCAGGATGGAGCAGTTGAGTCCGCCGTTGAGCACCACCTTTTGCCCACTCGTGCCCGAGGCCTCGAGCGGCCGGCGCGGGTTGTTGAGCCACACGTCCACGCCCTGGATCAGGTGCCGGCAGACGTTGATGTCGTAATCCTCGACGAAGACCACGCGGCCCGCGAATCGGCCGTCGTGCCGCAGGTTGGCGATCTTGCGAATCAACGCCTTGCCGGGCTCGTCGGCCGGGTGGGCCTTGCCCGCGTAGATGATCTGGATCGGCCGGTCCGGGTCGCTGATCAGCCCGTACAGCCGATCGAGATCGCTGAGCACGAGGTCGGCCCGCTTGTAGGTGGCGAACCGCCGCGCGAACCCGATCGTGAGGATGTTGGGGTCGAGCACGGAGCGGGCTGCCTCGACCGCCTCGTCCGACTCGCCCCGCCGCCGGCACTGTCTGGCGAGCCGCCGCCGCACGAACTGCAGCAGCAGGTTCTTCAGGGCGTAGTGCGTCTCCCACAATTCACCCGGGTCACACTCGTGGATCTTCTGCCACACGTCGGGCTCGCCCATGCGGCGAAACCAGTTCGCCGGGAAGATCCGGTCGTACAGCTGCAGCATCTGCCACGACAGCCAGCTCGGCACGTGCACGCCGTTGGTGATGTGGCCGATCGGCACCTCCTCCTCGACTCGCCACGGCCAGAGGCTCGACCACATCTTGCGGCTCACGTGGCCGTGCAGCGCGCTGACGGCATTGGCCCGCCGCGACATCTTCAGCCCCAGCACCGTCATGCAGAACGGCTCGGAATGGTTGTGCGGCTCGACGCGTCCCAGGCCCATCAGCTGGTCGTGCGAGATCCCCAGGGCATCCCGCATCGGCCCCAGGTACTCCTCGATCAGGCCGCCGTCGAAGCGGTCGTGCCCCGCGGGCACGGGGGTGTGGGTCGTGAACACCGTCTGCCGGGCCACGCGGCGGACCGCGTCGTCGAACGAGTAGCCGTCGCGGTCCATCCGGCCGCGGACCGCCTCGAGCGTGGCGAAGACGGAATGCCCTTCGTTGAGGTGATAGACGCCGGGCACGATCCCCATGGCCCGGATCGCCCGCACACCGCCCACACCGAGCACCAGCTCCTGCCGGATGCGCAGCCGCGTGTCGCCGCCGTAGAGCCGGCTGGTCAGCTCGCGGTCCTCGGGCTTGTTGACCTCCACGTCGGAGTCGAGCAGGAAGAGATTGACCCGGCCCACCGCCATCTTCCACACCTTCGCGAACAACGGCCCCGATCGCGTGTCGATCTGCACCGTGATCGGCTGGCCGTCCCTGCCGACGGCGGGTTCGATCGGCAACGCCTCGGTCCGCGACTGGAAGTACTCCTCGTGCTGGTAGCCGTCGATATCGAGCTGCTGCTTGAAGTAGCCCTGGTCGTAGAACAGGCCCACGGCGATCAGCGGGATGCCCAGGCCGCTGGCGCTTTTGATGTGGTCGCCGGCGAGCACGCCCAGGCCACCCGAGTAGATGGGCACCGACTCATGGATGCCGAACTCCGCGGAAAAATAGACGACCGGTTTCGAGCCGAGCACGCCCGCGTGGATGTTGCTCCAAGTCGACTCGGCGGCCATGTACTCCTTCAGCCGCCGGTATGCCTGGTTGATCCGGCTGTAGAGCACGAGTTCGGCCGAGCGGGCCTCGAGCCGGTCCGGTGTGAACTCCGCCAGCAGCGCGATCGGATTGTGGTCGAGTTGCCGCCAGCGGATCGGGTCGAGCTCGCGGAACAGGTTCGTGACCTCCGGATGCCAGCTCCACCACAGGTTGCGGGCCAGGGCCATGCACTTGTCGTAGAGGTTCTGGGGCGAGAGCTCGTCGAGCCGCGGTGGCGCGAGCGGACCGTGGCTGACGGCGCGGTTCAGTGCGGGGCTTCTGGCTGCGGCTGGACCGCGGGCGCCGATCTCTTCTGCCTGGCTCATGGTGTGGCTCCGGACGGGGTGGGAGATGGTGGGGAACCTGCCAGAAGGGTCGACAGTATATGCGGACCAGTTGCATCCTTCGACCCCCGCCGCCCGGGCACCCGGCCGTCTCTATCCGCACGCGATCGCAGTGGCGGCGGTGTTTCGGCGAGCGGCATCCCGACCATGCGCGGCGCGGCGGCGCATAATGCGGTCATGTTCACTCCCGGCTGCAGGCATCCCGATCAAGCGGCACTGCGATCGCTCGTCGCGGAACTGGCGGCGCTGGCCGGCCGCACCGACGACGTGGGGCCGTGGCGCAGCGGCGGCTTCCTCGCGCTGGCCCGCAGCGGCCTGCTCGCCGGGTTCATCCCCGCCGACTGCGGCGGCACGGAGGCGTCCGAGCCGGCGCTGCTCGAAGCTCTGGCGGCGATCGCCGAGCAGTGCCTCACCACCGCGCTCGTCGTTTCACAATGGGCCAGCGCCTGCCGGATCATCGCGGCTGGGCCGGCGAGCCTGCGGGCCGCCAGGCTGCCCGCCCTGGCCCGCGGCGAGACGCCGACCACCGTCGGCATCTCCCAGCTGTCCACGAGCCAGAGGCATCTGGCGACCCCGGCGCTGACGGCGGCCCGCGGCACCGACGGCTGGCGGCTCGACGGACTCTGCCCGTGGGTGACCGGCGCCGACTCCTGCGACACGATCGTGACCGGCGCGGTCGCGAACGATGGCGAGCGGCTGTTCTTCGTCGTGCCGACCGCGGCGGCCGGACTGCTGATCGACCCGCCGCTGCCGCTGGTGGCGCTGTCGGGAAGCCGCACGTCGCGCGTGATCTTCCGGGGCGTGCCGCCCGCCGACGTGATCGTGCCGCCCGCCGACGGCGGCGTCCGCACCGGCGGACTGGCCACCACGGCGCTGGCGGTGGGCTGCATCCGTGCCGCGGTCGGCGTCGTCGACCGCGAGGCCGGGCCGCGGGCCGCGCTCGAGCCGGTGGCAGCGGGACTGCGGGACGAAGCCGACGAGATCGCGGCGCACCTGGAGCGGCTCGCCACCCACGGAGGCGAGCCCGCCGACCGCGACCCACAGCGGGC
>JBIJCD010000378.1:0-3798 GCA_044344895.1 Pirellulales bacterium
GAGGTCCTCCGGAGTCTTCACGAGGCCGATGCCAAAGAGCGACTGCCACACCCGATTCACCGTCACCCGCGCGAAGAGCGGATGATCCGGCGCGGTGAGCCAGCGGGCCAGGCCGAGCCGGTTGTGCGGCTGGTCGGCGGGGAAGGGGGGCAGCGCCGCCGGCGTGCCGGGCTGCACCGGGTCGCCCCGCAGCGCATATTCACCGCGGGTGAGCACATAGGCCGGCTTCGGCTGCGGCAGCTCCCGCATCACCATGATCTCCGCCGGCTTTTCCGCCAGGTCGTCGCGGGCCAGCCGCGCGGCTGCGACCGCCGCCCGGGCCCTCGCCGCCTCCGTATCGAACGCCGCGGCGACGTAGCCACCGATCAGTTCAGCATCCTGCTTCGCATCGAGGCAGTCCCGGATCGATCCGGGAGCGAAGAGCTCGCGGACCTCGAGCGGCGACAGGCTCCGCTCGAACACGCGAAAGTCGTCGACAAGGCCCTCCTTGAAACCGTGGTCACGGGTCCGCTCACCGATGCGGATCTCGTCACCGCCGCCCCCGGTGATCTCTCGGGTGAGGCCGTCCCGCACAACATCCGTCGCGACCGCGTGGCCGTTCACGAAGAGCCTCAGCCCCGCGGCCTTGCCCGACCCGTCGCTCGATACCGCCACGTGCACCCACTCGCCGACCGCGAGCGGCTCGACCGCACGGATCGACGCCGCGTCGCCGGGCCAGAAATGGATGAGCGACCAGTGCAGATGGCCGTCGACGACGAGCAGCTCGTAGCCGCGGCTGCCCGCATCGGTCCAGGCCTTCGAGCGATGCCAGACCACCGCCCGCTCGTACCGCTGCGGAGCCCGCAGCCAGAGCGACACCGTGAACGGCTGGCTGCGGCGAAAGTTGCCCACCGGCGTCTGCACCGGATGGTCGCCCGTCAGCCTGATCGCCCGGCCGGCGTGGCCGGCGACGAGCGTGTTTTCTGCGGGCGACGTGGCAGAGTGATCAGCCGGTTTCTCATCGGGCTTCGATGTCTTGTCGCCGGACTGCGCGGCCTTCTTGTCGCCGTCGGGCTTCGCGGCCTGCGGCGCCGCATCCTTTCCGTCGGCGTCCGCGGGAGCCGGCGGCGGGTCGAGCAGGCTCGCGAACCGGCCGTCGGACCGCCGCTCGTCGAACGAGTAGCGGACGAGTTCGCCGGGAATCGTGGCCAGAGCCGGGGCGGCCAGCCCAGCCGGCGGCTCGCCGCCGCGGCCGGCGAGCCAGTCTGCCACTCGCGCACGTGCCGCCGCCTCGCAGCGCCCGAGCTCTGTCTCCGCCTCCGCCACCGCCTCGTCGGCTTTCGCCAGGGCCGTCGCGGCCGCGTCGTCGAGCAACCGCATCTTGGGCGTGGGCGTGGCGGGAGTGTGATACGAGTAGAGCCCGGCCTCGTCGACATCGTCGAAGAAGGCGAAGAGCTCGTAAAACTCCTTCTGCGAGAGTGGATCGAACTTGTGGTCGTGGCAGCGGCAGCACTCGAGCGTCAGGCCGAGAAACGCCGTGCCGAACGTGGTCACACGGTCGTTGACGTAGTTGACGCGGTATTCCTCCTCGACGGAGCCGCCTTCGCTCTCCTGCTGATGCAGCCGGTTGAAGCCGGTGGCCAGGATCTGCTCGTCGCTCGCGTGCGGCAGGAGATCCCCGGCGAGCTGCCAGGTGGCAAACTCATCCCACGGCAGGTTTCTGTTGAAGGCCGAGATCACCCAGTCCCGCCACGGCCACATCGGCCGCTCGCGGTCGACCTGGAAGCCGTAGCTGTCGGAGTAGCGAGCGAGGTCCATCCAGTCGGCGGCCATCCGCTCGCCGTACCGCGGGCTGGCCAGCAGCCGGTCGAGGAGTTTTTCGTAGGCGTCGGGAGAAGCGTCGGCCACGAAGGCAGCGACCTCCGGCGGCGTCGGCGGCAGCCCCGTGATGTCGAACGTGGCCCGGCGGATGAGCGTGATCCGGTCGGCCTCCGGCTGCGGCGTGATGCCCCGCTTCGCGAGTCCCGCCCGCACGATCGCATCGATCGGATGCACAGCGGCCGGCTGCGGCTCCGGCCTCTGCACCGGCACGAAGGCCCAGTGCGGCTCGTATACGGCTCCCTCGTCGATCCAGCGGCGAAGCAGGGCCACCTGCTCCGGCGTAAGCTGGCCCAGCTTTGCCTCGGGTGGAGGCATTACGGTGTCGGCATCGGTTGCCACGATCCGCGCCACGAGTTCGCTGGCGTCGGCCTTGCCCGGCACGATCGCCCGCGTGCCGCTCTCGAGTTCGGCCGTGGCCCGTTCCGCCAGATCGAGCCGCAGTCCGGCCTGCCGGTTGCCGCTGTCGGGCCCGTGGCACGCGAAGCAGTTGTCGGAGAGGATCGGCCGGATGTCGCGGTTGAACGACAGCCTCGGAGCCGGCTCGGCCGCGACGACGGCCAACGCCCAGGCCAGCGGCGACAGAATGCTCCACAGGGCCAAGGCCCTCGAGGACCATGCGCGCGAGAACGTCTTCGAGCAACCCATGGAAACGAGTTCCTGTCAGGGTCACCCGCGTCGCCGACCCGGGCCGCCGCCCAGGGGGGCGACGGCTGGATCGCGGACCAGAGCGGTCGATCGGCGGGATCAACGGCCACACTGAAGCGGCCGCGACTTCCCAATAGTATGCCTCGCCGACCGATTTCCCACAATTCGTTGCTGACCTCACGGAATCACGCTGGCTGCACGAGGCCGATCGATCGCGGCCCGCGGCGGCGGGCATCCGGCGATGGGCGGCCGCATGTGCCCGTTCATCCCGGCCGAGGCTTTTTTTCTTCACTATTTCAATCAGAATTGTCGTCGCGTCGAGCCTCGGCCCGTGGGGCGGAGAACGGACGCTGCGGAGACGCCTGTCCGGCGGCCCCTGGTCAACCTTCTGGAGGTGCGTGATGGTGCGGTTGGGATCGTTTGTCGCAACGCTGGTGGCGGCTGCCGCATGGAGCGGCGAGGCCTGGGCGCAGGCCGCCACGGAGCAGGCCGGCCATGCCGCGCCACATTTGAAGGGCACCTACGACACCGGGTCGATCGCCTGGATGCTCGTGAGCGCCGCGCTCGTGTTCTTCATGATGCCGGGACTGGCGCTCTTCTACGGAGGCATGGTTCGCGCGAAGAACGTGCTCAACATGTTCCTGCTGGTGATGGTGTGCGTGCCGCTCGTCGCGATCGAGTGGGTCGCGTACGGCTACAACATGGCCTTCGCCGTACCCTCCGCGATCGCCGTCGACGCCGGCAAGGGGCCGGACGGCAAGGATCTGCCGCGGCACAGCTATCTGGGTTGGGATCCGGGGCTCGTCTTCATGAAGTCGTTCGCCGAACTGAACGTCGACGGCGCCAACGCCTACGAGCGGGTCGTGACCTCTGGCGACACGGTCGAGGCCGCCCCGAACGGCGTCCCGGAACTGCTGTTCGCGATCTATCAGATGATGTTCGCCATCATCACGCCGGCCCTGATCGTCGGCGCCGTCGCGGAGCGTGTGAAGTTCAGCGCCTGGTGCCTGTTCACCGTGCTGTGGGCGACGATCGTCTACAACCCGGTGTGCCACTGGGTGTGGAACGTGAACGGCTGGCTTTTCCAGAAGGGCGTGCTCGACTTCGCTGGCGGCACCGTGGTGCACGTGCTGGCGGGCGTGTCGGCCCTGGCCCTGCTCCTGATCCTGCCCAAGCGGCGGGGCTATCCCAGCGCGCAGTTCGTGCCCCACAACGTGGGCTGGACGCTCATCGGAGCCGCCATGCTGATGGTGGGCTGGTTCGGCTTCAACGCCGGCTCGGCGATCGCTGTCG
>JBIJCD010000380.1:0-3784 GCA_044344895.1 Pirellulales bacterium
GCGGCGTCACACCAGCTCGGCGCTGACCGAGATCGGCTCCTACTTCGGGCGACGCAGCCACTCCACGGTCATCGCCGCACAGAAGGCGGTGGACGAGTGGGTGGCGCGGCGGTCGAAGATCGTGCTCGCCGACGCCACCTGGGACGTCGAAGAGGCGATCCGTCGCGTCGAGGACGTGCTGCGGGCTGGCTGAGCGGGCTCGCCTAGTGCGCATCCCGGTTTGGTGTAGCGACGGCTTCGGGGCGGCAAAAGTCTCGTCGCGTGGGCCGAGGCGGCCCAAAGCTCCTCGAGCGTTCGCCGACCACTCGCCTGCGTCTCCAGGTTTGCCAAGTCGTCGCTCCAGCTCAACCAGATGCGCTCTAGCGGACGGGCGTGCCGCGATCGACGAGCCGTTCCTCGAGGCTCGACTTGTAGCGGACGCTCGACTCCGGCCCCTCGAAACCGACCACGCGCCGGTCGATGCCGGTGGCCCGCCTGACGACGCGGCCGCGTTCGACGTCGAACTCGATGGTGCCGTTCCAGATCCGTTCGAGCAGCCGCGATTCCACCCGCGGGTCGTCGATGGGGGTGAGCACCGTGGTGTCGACGCTGATGATGGCGGTGCCGTCGCGCAGGCTTTCGAGTCGGTAACGCAGCCGCGCTCGCACGGCCTTTCGCAGGTTGCCGGGCAGGTCGACGACGACCTCCTGCGGCACGAGCCATTCGGCCCCTTCGGCTACCGGTTCCTCCGGCAGCGGCACGACCATCAGGTCGCCCGTGCTGGAGGGCGGACAGGGCCGCAGGTCGCGGCGGGCGAGGATGCGGCCGCTGCGGTCGACGACCAGCTGCGACAGCGGCACCCCGAGGCTCGCCTTCACCTGCTCGTAGCCAGGGGGCGCCGGCTCGTCGCCGCTGCTGCTCCACCGCACCTGCCCGCGGTCGCTCGTTCGCGAGGCCATCGTCACGTCGTCGACGGAATGCTCGAGCGTCGCGCGGCCGTCGCCGTCGACCGACAGGACCTTCCACGACTTCCGCGAATCGGTCGATGTTTCGGTCGACTGGGCCGTGGCTCCGATCGTCGTTTCCGTGAGCGCCCGGTGCGACACTTCCATGTCGAGCCGTTCACCGGCGCGGAACCGGTATTCGAGCCGCACCGGCTGGCCCGTCTCAGCGGCGGCGACGGCCGGTGGGTGGCCGAGCGAGCCGGCTGCCGCGAGCAGCCACAGCACCCGCTGCGTTGCGGTCGTGTGTCCGCTCCTTGGGCCCGGGTGCGTCACGACGGGCCTCCGCTGGGAGCCCGGGCGGCCGTCCGCATGCCCCCGCCCCACTGCAGCTTGTCGCGGAGCGTGCGGTAGTAACCGTGGCTACTGGTCTCGACGAGGGTGAAGCGGGGGGTGGCGCGGCGGATCCGCACTCGATCCGCCGGCTCGAGCCCCGCCACCACGCCGCCGTCGACGACGCAGGCCGTCCCCTCGTTGGGCTTGGGCAGCAAGAGTTCGTACGTCCGGTCGGCGGAGTCGACGACCGTGCGGTTGGTGAGCGTGTGAGGGTTGAGCGGGGTGAACACGAAGGCGTCGATGTCCTTGCGGACGATCGGTCCGCCGGCCGAAAGGTTGTAGGCAGTCGATCCGACCGGCGTGCTCACGATCAGGCCGTCGCTGCGGTAGGTGGTGGCGATCTCGTCGTCCACGAACAGGCAGATGTCGATCATGGAGAAGGGCGGGCCGGCGAGGATCGACGCCTCGTTGAGCCCGAGTTCCCGGTGGATCGTCACGCCATCGCGGATGATCTCGGTCTCGAACATCAGGTGATCGACGAGGCGAAAGCTGCCGGCAGCGATGTCGGCGAGCGCCGCCTCGGCCTCGCTGCTGGAAAAATCGGCCAGGAATCCCAGGGTGCCGAGGTTGAAGCCGAGGACGGGCACCTGCTCGTAACCCATCCAGCGGGCGGTCCGCAGGATCGTGCCGTCACCACCGAGGACGATGACGAGATCGGCGCGGCCACCCTGCCCGGAATGGAAACGGCCTGTGCCCCAGGCGGCTCGTTCCACCAGCCGGGAGGAGACCGCATGCCCCGTCGCCTCGAGGAGCTGCCGCAGCCGCGTCGCCTCGGCCTCCACGGGTGGCATCCCGGCGGGGCCGACGATCACCACGCGAAGCCCAGCGGGCGACGGCTGTGGCGGACGCAGACGGGAAGACTCTGTCATGACTGGTTTTCCAACCGGATGGGTGGAGCCGCTGGGTGGTCGGGTGGACGAAGAGCCGGGGGGGGCCGGCGGCCACGGGCGCGGCGGGCGGCTTACCGGTGCGTGCCGGCCGCATCGGCGGCGGCACGGTCCGCCACGGAGTCGCGGCCGGCGAGCCGGCGGCACGCGGCAGCGATGCCGGCGGCATCGAGGCCCAGGTCGCGGAGCAGTTCACCCCGCTCGCCATGCTCGACGAACCTGTCGGGCAGGCCCAGCCGCAGAATCGGCCCCGCGTGAAGGCCGGCGTCGTTGACGGCCTCGAGCACCGCGCTGCCGAAACCGGTGGGCAGGGCGTTTTCCTCGACGGTCACGGTCCACGGCGCCGCCTCGATCCACTCCGGGATCCGCGTGTCGAGAGGCTTGACGAACCGGGCGTTGACGACGCCGACCGCGAGTCCTTCCTCGCGGAGCGTCGCGGCCGCCTCGATCGCCGCGCCGAGGAGCGTGCCGCAGGCCACGATCAAACCGTCGCTCCCTTGAAGCCGCGACTCGGCCCGACCCAATTCGATCGGCGGCCGCGACCCGGTCAGGCGTTCCGCCACCGCCTTCGGATAGCGGATGGCCACCGGTCCGCAGTGCGCGAGCGCCCAGTCGAGCATTGCGGCGAGGTCATGCTCGTCCCCCGGCGCCAGCACCGTGAGGTTGGGGAAAAGCCGCAGATAGCCGAGATCGAACGCGCCGTGGTGCGTGGGCCCGTCGGGGCCGGTGAGCCCTGCACGGTCGAGCATGAACACGACCGGGAGGTTCTGCAGGCAGACCTCCTGGAAGATCTGGTCGAACGACCGCTGAAGGAAGGTGCTGTAGATGTCGACGATCGGCCGGCAGCCCACCTTGGCCTGGCCGGCAGCGAAGGCCACCGCGTGTGATTCGCAGATGCCCACGTCGAAGAAACGTGTCGGGAACTCCTCGCGGACCTTCTCCAGCTTGTTGCCCTGGCACATCGCGGCCGTGAGCACGGTGACCCGCTGGTCGCGCCGCATGCAGCCGGCGATCGCGGCGCTGGCGACGTCGGTGTAGGCGGGGGTCGAGGATTTCTTGATGGAGATGATGCAGTCGTCGTCATCGCACTCGAAGGGCGCCGGCGTGTGGAAGAAGACGGGGTCGTCCTCGGCGGGCTTGAAGCCGTGCCCCTTCTCGGTCAGGACGTGCAGCAGGATCGGCCCCTCCTCGTCCTTGACCAGCTCCAGGTAGCGGATGAGGTTCGGCAGCGAGTGTCCCTCCACCGGGCCGAAATAACGAACGCCCATGGACTCGAAAAGCATGCCGCCGTGGAGCGTCGCCTTGAGCGAATCCTTCATGTTGGAGAGCATCCGCTCCATCGAACCGCCCACCATCGGCACGCCCTTGATCAGCTCCTGCGCCTGGTCGCGGATGCCGCGGTACCATGGGTTGGTGCGGACGACGTCGAGGTATTCGGCGAGCGCCCCCACGCGGGGGCAGATCGACATGCGGTTGTCGTTGAGGATCACGATCAGCCGCTTCTTGAGGAAGCCGGCGTTGTTGAGTGCCTCGAACACGATGCCCGACGGCAGCGCCCCGTCGCCGATCACGGCCACGGCG
>JBIJCD010000044.1:0-13785 GCA_044344895.1 Pirellulales bacterium
TTCGGCGACGCCTTGGACCTGCGGACGATACTCGGATATTTGTCGCCGCCGCGGATGTCTGTGAAGCTGCCAACATGGCTGACCACCTTGCGAAACAGGTCGGGCCGCTCCCAGGCCGCCGTGAACGCGCAGATGCCGCCCGACGAGATGCCGCAGATGCCGCGGCGCTCGGGATCGCTCGTGAGCTGCACACCGGCCGCCGTGACCGCCTCGGCCCGCGCGGCCAGCGGCAGAATTTCCTCCTCGATGAACCGGGCGTAATCGGGCGAGAGCGTGTCGTATTCGACGCTGCGGTTCGACGGCGTCGGCTTCCAGCCGGGGTTGTCCGCGGCGAGCGACTCTCCCTTGTGGCCGGGGTCGACGAAGATGCCGACCGTCGGCGGCATCTTCCCCGCGTGGATGAGATTGTCGAGGACGATCGGCCCGTGGAAGCCCCCCTTCTCGTCGACGTAGGTGTGGCCGTCCTGGAAGACCATCACGGCCGCTCCCTTCTCGCCGGCAGCCTCGAGCTGCTTCCGCGCCGGCGAGTAGATCCAGACGCGGCGGATCGTGCCGGGAAAAACACCGGTGCTCCGATGCACGAGCTGCTGGATCGTGCCGCGCTCGACGCCCGGCCCGCGTTCCAGGGATGTGGGGGTAAGGACGTAGTCCTTGTCCCAATCGACCGGCGGCGGGGCCGGCTGGCAGCGGGCGGCGGTGGGCATGATCAATGGCGAGAGGCAGGCCGCGACAACGAGCAGCCGCGACAGGCGTCGCCGCGTGCACGGGAGCGTGTGTTGAACAAGCGTGGGATGGATTGGAATCACGGGTGAACTCCGGGGCAAAGGTGACGTGTACGAGCCGACAGTCTGGTGAGCATCTGAGACGAGTCCTGACGCCTCTGCGGACAAGATGGCGGCTGCGAGCGTGCTCGAGCACTTACGACTTTTGTGTAGCACCGGCGCGGGGGTGGCAAACGTCTCCTCGCTGTGGCCGCAGCGGCCACACGATCGTCGAGCGTTCGCCGACCTCCCCTCGCCCCCCTTCTCCATGCTTCAAGCTCGTCACTCAAGCAAGACGAGATTAGCCCTAGCGGCCGGCCGGCCTGGCGATCGGCTGCTGGCGGCTGATCGCGGCGAGCCTTCCAATGTCGTCCGCCGACAGGGCACGGTCAAAAACTGCCACGCCGCCGATCCAGCCCGTGAAGCCGACACTGCGTGCGCTGTGGATCACGCGGCCGATCGTGAACGGCCCGCCACTGGCCGCGTCGCCGGGGGCGTAGATGCCGTGCGGATACCACCACGGATTGAGCCGCAGCGCCGCCAATTCGCGACCGGTCTCCTCCCAGGTGCCTTGAGCCGTCTTCCGCAGCGTCACCCGCACCTTCGTGAAGGGATACTCTCGCAGCTCGAGCCGCTCACCTGTCCCTTCGCTGACGACGGCGACGGTCACCGGCGTCTCCTCCGGCGGGCTGTAGCACTGGTCCGCGGGAAAGGCAGGGTCCTCGCCCGGCTGGATGCCGTCCTGGCGACGCAGACGGCCCTGCAGCCAGGCGTTGGCGGCGAAGGAGAGCAGGCGGTCCTGCTGCGGATCGTCGAGCCAGCGGTCCCCCGCCGCGCCGTCGAGCCAGCCGGTGAGTTCGTCCCGCGCGTCGTCGAACGTCATGGCGAAGCAATGCCAGCCGGCGTCGAGGGCCGCGGGCGGAGCGTCGGCCGGCACCGGGGCCGCCACGGCGGCCGAGTTGCACTTGTGAAGCGCGTAGCGGTTCAGGAAGGAGCTCGCGCCATTCTCGGAGACGTGGCCGCACGCCGATCCCTCCTTGTTGAGTCCGGCGAAGAGGGCGTACTGCCGCTGGCCTCGCTCGACCCTGCGGATGCCCTCGGTCGCCTTCTCACGGAGGTCGGTGCCCTCGTGCCAGATGCCTGCCAGTGCATGGTTGCCGCTTTCGCGGATCGCCCAGACCACGACCGTCACCGACCGGCCGGCGCCTTTGATGTCGAGCGGCGTGTCGTGCAGCCGCGATCTGGGCACGAAGAGGAACGGCCGGAACGACGGGTCCTCCTCCTTGCGGATGCGGATCGCCTCGCCGAAAGGTCCGCGGCCAAGGAGCGGAAAGTCGTCGTACGTCGCCCCTCTGCCCTCCCCCCAGAAGTCCCTGACATAGTTCCCTGCGTCGAGCGGATAGTCGGACGGTGCGCCGGCAGGCACGTGGGCCACGAACCGCCGCTGCCCATCCGGCTCGCGCTCGACGAAATCCCAGAACGCCACCAGCCCGGGCGTGCCGGTGACGGCGGCGATCCGCTCGTCGTGCCCGGGGGCGGCACGGCTCGCTGCCGGCACGACGAGCGGGATGACGAGACAGCAGGCCGCAGCAATGGATGCCCGCATCGTGTGCACAAGGCTCCTGTCGGTGGGGGATGTGAATCGTCGCATCTGGTTGGTGACGCGCCGCGCAGGTGCTTCGTAAGGGTAGCCGCGGGCGGGCGTCAACAGGCGGCCAGCGTCGCCGCGATGACCTGCATTGCCGCCTGCTGCCGCGTCTCGATCATGCGGCGAGCCGCGGTCGCCCGCTGCCGGGATTCCACGGGCCGCCGTGCCACGTCCAGCACGGCGGCGGGCACGCGGCGGACGTCGGCCTCGTCGTCGAGGTCGAAGAGCCAGTCGCCCAGGCCGATGTCCCGCCACATCAGGCCCTTCGTCGTCTGCTCGGCGAAACGGCAGACGATCGCCGGCACGCCGTTGCCGATGCACATGATCGGCGAGTGCATCTCGTTGCCGAACAGGCCGGCGCTACGAACGTAGGTGGAGATCGCCTCGTCGGGCAGCCAGTAGTCGGGCCGCCACACGACACCGCGGCGGACATCGTCGGGCAGCCGCTCCACGAGCCGCTCGCGGCCGACGGCCATCTGCGTGCGGTCCTCGGGACAGACGAGCACCTTGAGGCCTGCTTCGCGGACCACGCGGCAGATCGCCTCCCGTAGCGGCGCGTGGTCGTGCTCCCGCAACGCCTCGTTGCGGGCGTGCTTGACCGGATCGAAGCGGCTCGCCTTCTCCGTGATCGCCCAGTAGGGCGTATACCGCAGCCGCGGGATGCAGCAGAGAAACCTGCCCTCCTCGAGGCCGTGCGCGGCGAGAAACGCCGTGGCCCGGTCGTCGTCGCGGAGATCGGTGCCGAAGGCACCGTCGGGACCGAACTCCATCACGGGGCAGCGGCAGCCGAGGTCGCGGGCCAGAGCGAGCGATGCCGAATCTCGGAAGTAGACGAACCTCGCTGCGCCGAGCAGGTCGATCGTGCCGGCGAGCGCCGCGGCCGACGTGGGGGCCGTGGCGGTCGAAGGCGTCCGCGGCAGCGTGATGCCGTAAACACCGAAGGGCTTGCCGGTCGCATCCTTCCAGCGGGCGACGTCCTTCTGCGCGACGAGGGAGGGGCCCGAGCCGTGCAGGAGCAGATCGCACTCGTCGAAGGCCCTCGCGAGGGCGGCCCTGTCGGTGGCGATCGCCAGCCGGGGAAACCGGCGACGGAGGATCGCCTCGACGCCGTCGGCGACGCTGCTCGGCCAGAGCGTGATCTCGGCGTCGGGCAGATGCCGCTCGAGCGTGGCGAGAAGGCCGGGCGTGTGGGCGATGTCGCCGATGTTGACCGTCTGCCAGCTCGACCGCAGCAGGATCCGTCGCGGCCGGTCGGACGCAGCCGCTCGGGATGTCGCCATCGCGGTGGCCGCCACTCCCATGGCCCGCAAGGCCTCGCGACGCGTGGTCAGGTGCATGGAGGAACTCCTGGATGGCGACCCCTTGGCGTGGTGGGGCTTAGCTGAGCGCGGTCGATGCCCCGTCTCACACCAATGATCTTGGACGAGACGAACGGTCTTTGGAAGCAGTGCGACGCGACAGGCAGTGGATGGTCTCGCCTTCGGCAGCAAGATCGCGGCAGGTTGTGCGGTCGCGAGGCAAGCCCGTAGGCTTGGTGGGCACGTCTTCGCCCCGGGGAGCGCCGCGGCGAAGCGTGCCGCGGAGCCATGGTTCATGCAGCAATCCCGGATTCATCCCGCCATCCAGCTCGCTGCAGTCGTGGGCAGCGTAGGCGTGGCTGCGCTGGTGCGGCTGGCGCTCGATCCCGTGCTGGCGCAACGGCCGGGATACCTGCTCTTCCTCATTCCAGCCATCGTGGCGGCCAGGTTCTTCTCGACGTGGGCCGCGGTGTGTGGCCTCGTGTTCGGCTACGTCGTCTGCACGCATTTCTTCGTCGACACGGGTCAGGCCAGGGCGTCGCCATTTGCCGATGTTCCGGCGGCCCTGACGATCTACGTCGTCGCCGGTGCCTGCCTGATCGGGCTCATGGCATCGGCGCGGCGGCAGGCGGAGCGGCTGCTGCAGAGGACCGCGGCGCTCGAAGAGGAGATCATCGGCCGGCGGGCGATCGAGGCGGAGCTGCGGCTGGGGCAGGAGGAGTTTCGTGCGCTGGCCGGCCGCTACCCCGTGGGGGTTTTTCGCGCCGATGCCACCGGCGGCGTGGTGTTCATGAACGAGTTCTGGTGCGGGCTGACGGGGCTGACCCGGGAACAGGCCTTGAACGCCGGCTGGACCAGGGCGATCCATCCCGACGATGCCGACGCCGTCGCGGCGGACTGGCAGGCTGCCGTGAAGGCCGGCAGTTCTTACATCGGGGAGTGTCGGATCGTGGACGGTGAAGGGGCAATTCGCCACGTCATCTGCATCGGCGAGCCGGTGCGTCGCGACGGCGGCAGCCTGTCGCACTACTTCGGACTGGTGTTCGACGTGACCGAGCTGCGGCAAGCCGAGGAGAAGCTGCGGCAGCGTGAGTCGCAGCTGACGAGCCTGGCGGACCACCTGCCCGCCGTGGTCTTCATGAAGGACCGGGATGGCCGGTACACGCAGGTGAATCGCCACTGGTCGGAGCTGTTCGGCGACGGCAGCCTGCTCGTGGGCAAGACCGACTACGAGTATTTCCCCAAGGATGTGGCCGACAAGCTGGTGGAGTCGGATGCCAGGGTGTGGGCGTCGTCAGGACCCGTGACGGTCGAGGAATCGACGCCGCTGGCGGACGGCGTGCACACCTACATTTCGGTCAAGTTTCCGATCACCGACGACCAGGGTCGCATGGTCGCGGTGGGAGGCGTGTCGACGGACATCACCGAGCTGAAGGTCGCCCGCGAGTCGCTCGAGCGGAAGCAGAATCTGCTCCGGCGGCTCATCGAGGTGCAGGAGCACGAGAAGAGCCTGCTGTGCCATGAATTCCACGACGGTCTGATCCAATATGCGGTGGCGTCGCAGATGATCCTCGAGGGCTGCCTCGAAAGAAACCCGCGCGCCGTGCCGGCGGGCATCGCCCGCAGCGTCGCGGAAGCCGCGCGGATGCTGAGTGTGGGCATCGAGGACGGTCGGCGGGTGATCCGCGGCATCCGGACGGCGGTGCTCGACGACATCGGCCTGGAAGCCGCTATCGAGGACCTCGTGGAGCACGTGATGTCCCCCGCGATCGAGGTGGACGTCGACATCGATCCGAGGCTCGACGACCTGCCCCCGGCGCTGCAGACCACCGCCTACAGGATCGTCCAGGAGGCGTTCAGCAACGCCCGCCGGCACAGTGGGTCGCCGCGGGTGCTCCTCACCGTGCGGCGTCGCGCCGGCGAACTCACGCTCACGATCCAGGACTTCGGCTGCGGCTTCGATCCCGCGGCCTCACGGCTCCAGGGGCTCGGCCTCGTGGGAATGCAGGAGCGCGCCGCGATCGCCGGCGGCGAGCTGACCGTCGCCAGCCGGCCGGGCGTCGGCACGACGATCACCGCCCGGCTGCCGGATCGAGTCGTGGAGCCGACCACACCGGTTGTGATGACCTCGGCGCTGGCACACGAGGCGGTGCTATGAAGGACCGGGGCGGGATTCGATCGCTGCGCCAGGGTGTTTGCTGGGCCGTGCTTGGCATGCTCGTCGCCGCGTGCGCGGTCGCCGACGACATCATGCTCTCGCCGTCGGGCCCGATCGCCACGCCGCAGGCCGCCCGCGACGCGGCCCGCGCGGCTCCGAAGCCCGTGCGGATCGTCGTCGCCGACGGCACCTATCCGCTAGTGGAGCCGCTGCGGCTCACGGCCGAGGACTCGCGGACGGAATGGGTGGCGGCCCCGGGTGGCTCGCCCGTCTTTTCCGGAGGCGAGCGGGTGGGCGGCTGGAAGGAGCGGGACGGCCTCTGGGTGGCGGAGATCCGCGGGGACGCGGCGGGCCGGGCCTTCGAGCAGCTCTGGATCGACGGCCGCCGCGCGACGCGAGCTCGCCATCCCAACCGCGGGTATTTCCACATCGTGTCGGCCGCGCAGGCGGATGCCTTCGCCGATCTCGGCCCCGAAACCACGAAACAGGCTTTCCAGCTGCCTGCCGACGCCTACGAAATGCTGCGTTCGATTCCATCCGCCGAGCGGGACGACCTGCTCGTGACGATCACGCACGACTGGACCGTCAGCCAGGCACGGGTGGCCGGGCTGAACGACGCGGCGCGGTCGGTGCGAATCAGGGGCAGGAGCCGCTATCCGCTGGCGCCGAATTCCGAGGGGGCCCTACGGTGCTGGCTCGAGCATCACCGGGCTGCGCTCGACGCGCCGGGGGAATGGTTTCTCGACCGCGCCGCCGGCGAGCTGCTCTACAAGCCGCTGCCCGGCGAGCGGCCCGACGCGGCGGTCGCCGTGGTGCCGGTCGCGGAGCGGCTGCTGGTGATCGACGGCGGCCGCGACCTGTCGTTCCGCGGTCTGCGGTTCGAGTTCGACGACGACCGCTACCCGCGGGACGGCCTCTTCGACACCCAGGCGGCCACGCACGTGGGCGCGGCGATCGAGGTGACTGGAGGCGAGCGGATACGGTTCGAGTCGTGCACCGTGGCCCACGTGGGCCGGCATGCGATCCAGTTTCACAACGGTTGCGCCGACTCGGCGGTGGTGCACTGCCACCTGCACGACCTCGGCGGCGGCGGTGTGGTCGTCGGCGACACCGTCCGGCCCAAGGAGCCGCAGGTCTGCCACGGCATCGTCGTCGATGACTGCATCATCCAGCACGGCGGTCGCAGGCATCCGAGCGCCTGCGGCGTCACCTTCACCCACACGCGGCGGTGCGGCGTCACCCATTGCGATATCGGCGACTTTTTTTACACGGGCGTGAGCGCAGGCTGGAACTGGGGCTACGGCGAGAGCGCATCGCGCGAGACGCTCGTGGAAAACAACCACATCCACCACCTCGGCTGGTCGTACCTCAGCGACATGGGCGGCTTTTACGGTCTGGGCACGTCGCCGGGCACAGTGATCCGCGGCAATCACATCCACCACGTCAACAGCCACCGCTACGGCGGCTGGGGGATCTACTACGACGAGGGCAGCTGCGACGCTGTCGCTGAGAACAACCTCGTGCACGACACCTGGGACACCGGATTCCACCAGCACTACGGCTACGCCAATCGGGTGTGCAACAACATCTTCGCCTTCGGCCGGCGGGCGCAGGTGCTGCGTAGCCGCAACGAGCCGCGGCTCGGCTTCATCTACGAGCGGAACATCGTGATCTGGGATCCGCCGGCGACGCTGCTCGACCGGGGCGACGATGCCTGGGCGCTCAACCCCGACGTCGGCCAGGGCAATCCGCGGGATACGGTGATCTTCCGGGACAACCTCTACTGGCGGACGGACGGCACGGTGCCCGGGCCGCTCAACGACGGCACGCTCACGTGGGAGTCGTGGCGGAAGATGGGCCGGGATCAGGGGAGCCTGTTCGCCGATCCGCTCTTCGTCGACGCGGCGGCCCGCGACTTTCGGCTTCGCACGGGAAGTCCGGCGGAGAAGATCGGGTTTCGTCCGTGGGATCTCACCGTAGCCGGCGTCCGCGGTGCGGATGCGGCCTGGCGGAAGAAGGCGGCGGAAGGTCACGACTACCCGACGTGGGAAAGCGAGGCACGGCCCTGGCCGGCTCCCGCGTTCAAGGTGCCGCTGGAAACGTTCGAAGCGGTTTCACCGGGGACGATCGGCATTCCGCGGGCGTCGTTCCAGCGACCGCCCGGGCAGCCCGATCGCGGCGAGGGGGTGGGCGTGAGCGACGACGCCTCGTCGCCGATTCCCGCCGCGGGTCAGCCGCCGCCCCAGCGTGGGCGGAGCCTCAAGGTGCAGGATGCGCCCGGGCTGGCACAGAGCTTCGAGCCCGTGCTCCACATCCATCCGGGCTGGGCGGCGGGCAGGTTCGTCGCCGGATTCGACGTGATGGCGCAGCCGGGAGCGGACTGGTTCTTCGAGATGCGGGGCAGGTCGGGCGAGTACGCCGCCGGGCCCATGGTGACGTGGCGCAAGGGAAAGCTCTACGCCGGCATCGGCGACGCGCCGCCGCTGGCCGACATTCCACCGGACGAATGGTTCCGCGTGGCGATCACCGCCACGACCGGCGCGGGCTCGTACAACGTCGACCTCACGCGGCAGGACGGTAGCCGCCGGGAGTTTCGCGAGCTCCCCTGCAAGTCATCCTGGAAGGACGCGGGCTACCTGCTCTTCAGCGGGCAGGGCAGCGAGAAGGCGGCATTCTTCATCGACAACCTGCGGCTGGAGCCGGTGGCCGAGTAGCGGGCCTCCGGTGTGCGTAAGAGTGCGTCCGAGCCGCGGCCACGTGCGCTGCTGCCGGCCGGCATCCGGCCAAAGAGGCGTCACTTGGCCGGTGCGTTCGGAATCGGCTCCTCCGAAATCGTGGCTGCCTGGCCGCGGAGGTGCTTGTCGAGGAACTGCTTCGTCCGCAGGTTCACCTCGGGATTACGAAAGCCGCCGTGGCCCCCCTCGGGAATCGTGAGCACGAGGCATTCGATGCCGGCTTGCTCGTAGGCCCGGTCGAGCTTCGTCGACTGGCTGTAGGGCACGAGCTGGTCGGCCGTGCCGTGGATGCAGATCACAGGCGCGTCGTCCTTCGTGACGTACGCCAAGGGCGACGCGGCCCGGGCCACTTCGGGCACGTCGGCCGGCGGGCCGCCGAGGAGCTTGGCCACCATCCCCTTGGCGGCGTCGTTGGCACCGTCGATGTCGATGAAGTCGGTCGGGCCGAACTGGTTGACGACGCAGACGACGCGGCTGTCGACGTCACGATGCTCACCGAGCGATCCTTCCAGGTCGGCGACGTCCCCGGTCGTGCCCAGCAGGCAGACGAGGTGGCCGCCCGCCGACGAGCCGGCCACGCCGATCCGCGCGGGGTCGATGCCGTACTTCGACGCATGGGACCGCAGCCAGCGGATCGCCGCCTTGCAGTCGTGGATCTGTGCCGGCCAGATCGCCTCGCTGGTGAGGCGGTAGCCGACCGACGCCAGCGCGTATTCCCCCGACTGCACGAGCGGCAGCAGCACGAGACCGGCCCGCTTGTCACCCCCCTGCCAGCCGCCGCCGTGGATGTACACAATGAGCGGCAGCTTCGCATCAGCGGCTGCGTCCGTAGGCAGGTAGAGGTCGAGCCGCTGCCGCGGGTTATCGGTCGCGGCGTACGGGACGTCGAGCTCCGCGCGGATGCCGGACGGCAGGTTGGGGGCCGGCTGGGCGCTGACGCTCACCGCACGGACGAGGACGAAGAGGGCGACGAAGGCTGTGCGGATGAATTGCGGATACATGGTCGCGTCCTGGGAACGGGTTCGTTTCGGTGGCGGGCGGCACGGCGCCACCGCATCGTCGATCGACGGCACTGTAGCGGGTCTGTCGTCGCCGCCTCAACGACGGCACGCTGTGGCTTCCGACAGCTTCTCGCTCGCAGCCGCAGCGGCTCGCTCGGCCCCTTCAGCGTGGGCCGACGGCCTCGCACCGCAGGATCTGCGGCGATCGGACTCCCGGCTGCACCTCGCCCGATGGGATGATCCAGCCGCCGCGCCAGGCCACCACGGGCGCGGTGACCGCGGGGCGGATGCCTGCTGGCACGACGCCGCACGTCCGCCAGGCGTCGTGGGCGGTGTCGTACGCGTAGACCTGGCGGGGAAATCCCGGATGGCGGCCGGCCAGCTCCTTCTGCCGGAAGAAGAGCGAGCCATCGTCGCCGGGAAGAAAGGCCAGCTGTGACGCGGCGACCTGGATGGCGGGGCCGGGTGCGGCGACGAGCGGAACGGGACAGTCGGCGATCCGCCGCCAGGCGTCGGTCCGCGTGTCGAACGCGTAGGCGTCGGTGAGAAACCGCCGCGTGACTGCCGGCCCGCCGGGAGCCGCCGCCGGATCGGGCACCAAGGCTGCGCCGCTCACCAGATAGATGCTGCCGTCGAGCTGCCCGAGCACGGGCAGGATCCGCTTCGCGCCTGGCCAGGTGGGATGCTCCTTCCAACGCCGAGCGGTGGGAGCGGCTGCGAGATCGATCGAGCGAAAGGAACCGACGGCCTCCGTCGCGACCGGCGTGGACATTCCGCCGGCGACGAAGAGCCGGCTGCCGACGAGCACGCCGCTGCCAAGCGCCATCGGCTCGGGCAACGGCGGCAGGGCGTCGGCCTCGATGCGGAGCTGCTGCGTGGCGGCGTCCCACCCCAGCGCCACGGTCGAACGGACGTGTTCAGTCGCATCGCCACCGCCCACGCACCAGACGCGGCCGCCGAAGCTCGCTGCGACGCCGTAGCCCAGCGGCCGCGGCAACGGGGCGGCGCCGACCCATGCCGCACCCGGCGTACTGAGCACGTAGACCGCTGCCTGCCACGTCTTGGTGCCGCCGTCCCAGGGCGGTCGATCCGGAAAATTAGCCCCGCCGGCCACGACCAAGACGCCGCCATCCGCGGCGTCGTTCGTCGCGGCCGCCACGCCGGCGAACGGGCCCGCCACGCCGAGTGGGTCGGGGAGCGGAGCGAGCGTTGCCCAGCTGAGGGCGGGCGGCCGCGCGGTGGACGGACCACCCGCATCATCGGCGGCCGCGTGCCACGACCAGACGCCGCCGCTCATCAGTACCAGCAACGTCATGCGCGGCGTCATCGCGATGCGCTCGGAGGCGGCGGGCTGCGTTCCACGGCACGGCGGCGATAGGACGACGTCCCGGACGCCGCCGGCCGCGAATAGCCTACCCGAAATCGCACGCGGCACTCCGCGTGTGCCGCCATCGGTCGGGCGGCTTCAGGGCGAAGGAGCGAGCGTGCGGGCGACGAGCTGGGCCACAGATGCGACCAGCGACGTGGCCGGGTAGAGCCAGATCGTGTTTCCCAGTAGCACAGCCAGCAGGAACGTCCTCAGCCGGAGCGTGGAAAACGGCCAGTGGCAGATCGCCAGCAGCACCCCGGGGAGCAGGTAGGAGAGGCTGCGATCGATGTCGACGACCAGCAGGGCGGGGCCAGCGGCCAGGGCCATGCATGCCGCGTAGCAGAGCGATCGCGCGCGCAGCGACTGCCCCGCTCCCCACCACTCGACCACGACGATGAACGGCGCCAGCCACAGAAACTCGAATACCTTGAACACCTGCTCGGGGTAATCCGCATAGACATGCGTCCGGAGAATGTCGGCGGTGGCCAGCATGGTCGTGCCGAGGGTGGCACCCATCGTCTGCGTCGCGACCGCCCGGACGGCGGCGTAAGCTGCCAAGGCCGCGATGATCGCCCCGCCGCGGCTGGTGGCGGGTGACGGGCGGCGGGTGGCTGCGAGGCCGACTGCCGGCGGTGGCGGTTGGTCCTCGCGGCTCGGCGTCAGCGCGTGAAACAGGATCAGTAGCGGTCCGCATGCCGCCGCTCGCTCATCGGTGCAGTGTGCCGCGAACGCCAGCATGAAGATTGCGATCGGTGAGCGGGTCGCCATGACGCCGAGCATGAGGCCGACGGCGACGGCATCCCCGTAGATGAAGTCATGAAATCCCCACTGGCCGGCGTAGCAGGTAGCCACCGTCCAGCTTGCCAACGCGCCGCATGCGGCATCACACGCGTGGCGGGACACGAGATGGAAGGTGAGCCAGAGGATCGCCACGGCGCCGAGATGGCTCGCGACGACGAGCGTCCAGACGCCGAACGGGGCGATCCTGTGGACGAGGGGCAGGAGCCCGCGGAACGCGAGCTTGTCCAGATGCGACGCCTCGCCCGCGTTGCTGACGATGTGTCGGGTGGCCAGTGGAAAGAATGTCTCGACGGGAACGTTCTGGAACGGGTGGGCGAGCCACCATGCCTTCGCCTGACCGAAGGGGGTGTCCGCAAAAGCGTCCACACGTGAATAGCGTGGCACCCACGACGCGAGGCTGAGCGCGAGGGCCACGAGCACGACGAGCGCCGGAAAAAGAGCCGAGCCGGAAGCCCGTGTGAGACACGTCCCGACCGCGCGATCGACTCCGCCCAGGGCCGTGCGCCGCGGGCATTCCCCGGCGATGGTCTGCTTCGACGACGGACCCGGTCCGGCACCGGCATGAGTGCGGTGGCTCATGGGCTCACCGCTTGTGCGGCGGGCGACGGAGCCGGCTGGCGATCGTTCGGAGCTGGAGCCTGAGCGGCTCGGGGACCGCGTCGCGCACGAGTCTCCTGGCCGCGCGGCCGCACCGGCGCCATGCGGGCGGCCGGCCAGCCGCACCGGCCCGGCTGTCGCCGGCGGGCGGGGCCGCCATCAGCCGCGTCAGGTTGCGGTTCATCTGCCACGATGCCAGCAGGCTGCCCACGCCGCCATGCCCCCCGTCCTCCGGTGGTGCGGAGCCACGGACAGCGGCGATGAACGAGAGGTATCGGGGAACAATCACGCGGTCCAGATCGCCCTGCGCCAGAACCTGCTCTCGGGCACTGCCGGTCCACCGCTCGCAGGCGTCCTGGTCGCCACAGATGTCTCGCACGGCCGTCACGATCTCATCCACCGCATGCGGATGCGACAGCAGGTAGGGGTAGCCCGCAGGAAGCATGTCCACAAAACCGGCCTGCGAGCCTGCCACCACCGGCAGGCGGCGGACGACCGCCTCGAGGCCCACGTATCCGAACGGCTCGTCGACCCTCAGCGGAAGCGTCGCGATGTGCATGCCCGAGAGCACGCGGTCGACGCCGTCCCGGTCGAGGTGGCCGTGCCACACGACGGCCGCGTCGAGCCCCTCGCTGCGAATCGATTCCCGCAGCGCGGACTCGTAGTACGCGGGGCAGCGTCCCACGAGGTGCAGTTCGACGGGCCGCTTGAGGAGGCGTGTGAGGCGACGTACGGCCGGGACGAGGCCGCTCACGCCCTTCTCCGGGATGATCTGCCCGAAGTACACCAGCCGGAGCGGCTCGTGCGGCTCGATGCGGCGAAATTCCGGCTGGCGACTGGCGGCCGTGCCGAGCGGGATCCCGTTGGGGATGACCTCCGTCATCCGATACTCGCCGACCCGCGTGTTGCCGGCCAGCGTCGCCTGCGAACAGCCGATGGCGGCCAATCGCCGCTTCGCTTCCGCCCAGCGGCCCGTCACGTGGAATCCGTTTTGGGAGATGCGGACCATTTCGTCGAGGTGATCCATCAGGTGCACGACGGTGGGGACCCCGCTCATGGCCGCCACCTCGAAAATCCCGATCGGGCCGATCCCCAGGGGATTGAAGCACCAGATCGCATCCGGCTTGCACTCGCCGATCACGTTCGCCAGAGCGAGGCAATTCGCGGGCACGATGCCGGCCAATCCCGTCCGGTCGGCGGACTGCTGGAACGTGCGCGACTCGTTGGTGAGGTCATAGGCGGGCAGGAAAACACGCAGCACGCGCAGCGAATGCTCGAAGGGGCCCGAATACAGGTTTCCCAGCGGGTACGACGTCACCACCGTGACGTCGTGCCCGGCACGCCGGCACGCCTCGGCGATCGAGAGGCAGCCCAGTTCGTAGCCGCCGAACACCTGGGGCGGAAAGACGTTACTGAT
>JBIJCD010000381.1:0-3773 GCA_044344895.1 Pirellulales bacterium
CAGGGATCGTGCTCGACCTTTGTCGGTCAGGAGCGAGGGTGCCTGGGCTGGCGAACAAAAACTCGGCCCGTGGGACAGGCCCCCGGCGGGGCGACATCGACCGCTTGCCGGCGTCTCCGGCTGCGGCGTCGTTGGCCAGAAATAGACCGGGCAGCTACCGAGCGAACGTCAGCACGGCGTTCAGAAGTTCGTGCAACGCCCTGGCGAGTTGCGAATCCGTGCCGAGTTCCTGACCAAGTCGGACGAGCACCAGGGTCTGGATGATGCCGTTCCAATTGAGAGTCTTCATGTCGCCCTCCGTGACGACCTGTCGTTCACGCCGGATCAGCCGGACACTGCCGTCCCCGCGATGCTTCGCGGTGGGCGGCGATCCCGCTTCCGAGAGTGAGGGTATCGCCCGTCACCTCGTCGAAAACGATAGGGCAGGACATTTTTGGCGGCAAACGGGCGTTTCTCCCGCGGAACCGGCCAGCGGTCCAGCGGGGGACATTTGGCCTGGACGGCGTCGCTCGGCCACGGGCGAAACCATGGCCGACGCAGCGGCTGAACCGGGGATCGCCGGGAGCCCTCAGAAACGGCCGAAATCAAAAGAAAAGGACCCGCGGTTGGGGAACCACGGGTCCGGTAGCGGCTCTAGATGTGTGGGTCTTTGGGGGGGGAACAGCCGCTGAAGAGATCGTTGGGTGTTTTGGGGGGTGGCTCTCGCAGCCACACCCGAACTCTACATGATGGTTGCCGGCGTGTCGAATCCGGTTGCGGCGATTTCCTCGTCCCTGGTCGTCGGGGCCGCTGCAACCGCGTTTTTCGGCTTTTTCGGTTTTCCAGCGGCCCGCACGCCGGAGCCTTCTCCGCCGGTTCGCTCGTTCGCTAGGCTACGCACGAACGTCCGGCGGACCGCTCTGACGCCTCTTCTTTTTCCGTCTTCCGCTTCGCCCACCCCCGTGAGAACCAGCCATGGCAGCCAGCCCCGTCGACCCGTTTTCCGCCCGCGGCACGTTCGAAACCGGTTCCGGGCCGGCCACGCTCTACCGGCTGCGGGCGCTCGACGACGCCGGAGTCACCGACACTTCGCGGCTGCCGTACTCGATCCGCACCGTGCTCGAGGCGCTACTGCGGACCTGCGACAACTACGAGGTGACCGAGGCCGACGTCCGGAGCCTCGCCACCTGGAATGCCGCCAAGCCGGCGGAGACGGAAATCCCCTTCAAGCCGGCCCGGGTCGTCCTGCAGGATTTCACCGGCGTGCCGTGTGTGGTCGACCTGGCCGCGATGCGGGCGGCGATGAAGCGGCTCGGGGGCGATCCGCGGAAAATCAATCCGCTCGTGCCGGTCGACCTGGTGATCGATCATTCCGTGCAGGTCGATTATTTCGGCGCGGCAGATTCGCTCGCCCGCAACGTCGACATCGAGTTTGAGAGGAATGCCGAGCGCTACGCCTTTCTCCGCTGGGGCCAGCAGGCCTTCCGCAACTTCCGCGTTGTGCCGCCGGCGATCGGGATCGTGCACCAGGTGAATCTGGAGTATCTGGCCGGCTGCGTCTTCCTCCGCGACCCGGACCACCGCGAGCCCGGTGGCAAGCGGACGCTGCCGGTGGCCGTGCCCGACACGCTCGTCGGCACCGACAGCCACACCACGATGATCAACGGACTCGGCGTGGTGGGCTGGGGCGTGGGGGGCATCGAGGCCGAGGCCGTCATGCTCGGGCAGGCGCTGTCGCTGCTCCTGCCGGAGGTGGTCGGCTTCGAGCTCACCGGCCGGCTGCCTGCGGGCGCCACCGCCACCGACCTCGTGCTCACCGTCACCGAAATCCTGCGCAAGGAGGGCGTCGTCGGAAAGTTCGTGGAGTTCTTCGGTGCCGGGCTCGACGGCATGTCGCTGGCCGACCGGGCCACGATCGCCAACATGGCGCCGGAATACGGGGCCACGATGGGCTTCTTCCCGATCGACGACGAGACACTCGCCTACCTGAGGCTCACCGGGCGGCCCGCCGAGCAGGTGACGCTCGTCGAGCGGTACATGAAGGAGCAGGGGCTGTTCCGCACCGCGGCGGCTCCGGTGCCGCAGTTCACGAAGCGGCTGGCGCTCGACCTCGGCAGCATCGTGCCGTGCCTCGCCGGGCCCAAGCGGCCGCAGGACCGGGTGGCCCTGCAGGCGGTGAAGAAGACGTTTGCCGAGTCGCTCACCGCCCCCACGGCCAAGCGAGGTTTCGCACTCGAGGGGCCGGCGCTGACGCGCAGCGGCACGGTCCGCGACAATGGCCACTCGTCCACGATCCACCACGGGGCCGTGGTGATCGCCGCGATCACCAGCTGCACCAACACGAGCAACCCCAGCGTGATGGTGGCCGCGGGCCTCGTGGCCCGCAAGGCGGTCGCCAAGGGGCTCACCACCAAGCCGTGGGTGAAGACGAGCCTCGCGCCCGGATCCCGCGTCGTCACCGACTACCTGGAGAAATCTGGACTCGACAAGGATCTCGATGCGCTTGGCTTCGAGACGGTCGGGTATGGTTGTACCACCTGCATCGGAAATTCCGGGCCGCTGCCCGACGCCGTGGCGAAGGCTGTGACGGAGGGGGATCTCGTGGCCGCCGCCGTGCTGTCGGGCAACCGCAACTTCGAGGGCCGCGTCAATCCGCTCGTGAAGGCCAACTGGCTGGCCAGTCCCCCGCTGGTCGTGGCCTACGCGCTGGCCGGGACCACCGACATCGACCTCGAGCACGAGCCGCTCGGCACGGGCAAGGACGGCACACAGGTCTTCCTGAAGGACATCTGGCCCACGGTGGAGGAGGTGCGAAAGACCGTCGAGGCGAGCGTGCTGCCGGGGCAGTTTCAGGCGAGGTACGGCAACGTGTGGAAGTCGAACGAACGGTGGAATGCCGTGCCGACCTCGGCGGGAGAACTCTACGACTGGGATGCGGCGAGCACATACATCCAGGAGCCGCCGTTTCTGGCCGACCTCACCCGGGAGCCCTCGCCCCCGCAGAGCGTCCGCGGCGCCCGGGTGCTGCTGGCCCTGGGCGACAGCGTGACCACCGACCACATCTCGCCGGCCGGCAGCATCGCCAAGGCCAGCCCGGCAGGGCACTATCTGATCGAGCACGGTGTTCCGCCGGCCGATTTCAATAGCTATGGGGCCCGCCGCGGCAACGACCGGGTGATGACCCGGGGCACGTTCGCCAACATCCGCATCCGCAACCTGCTCGTGCCCGGCACGGAAGGGGGCGTGACCCGGCTGCTGCCGGGGGCCGAGGTGATGCCTGTCTACGACGCGGCGGTGAAATACAAGGCCGCCGGTACGCCGCTGGTGGTCTTGGCGGGCGCCGAATACGGCACCGGCAGCTCCCGCGACTGGGCCGCCAAGGGGACGATGCTCCTGGGCGTGCGGGCCGTCCTGGCGACGAGCTTCGAGCGGATCCATCGATCGAACCTGGTCGGCATGGGGGTGCTGCCGCTGGTGCTGCCGGAGCCCTGGCAGCAGCTTGGCCTCACGGGCGAGGAGACGTTCGACATTCCCTTCGAGCGGCTCGTTCCGCGCAGCACGGTGGCGGTGAAGGCCACGCGGCCCGACGGCACGGTCCGCGAGATCCCCTGCCTGGTGCGGATCGACACGCCGGTCGAACTCGACCAGTTCAAGTCGGGCGGCATCCTGCCGTTCGTGCTGCGCAAGCTGCTCGTCGGCTAAAGCGCACTCGACTTCGGTCGAGCACCGGCTCGGGGGCGGCAAAAGTCTCCTCGCTCGAGGCCGCAGCGGCGACACGCTCGTCGAGCGTTCGC
>JBIJCD010000383.1:0-3767 GCA_044344895.1 Pirellulales bacterium
CGAAGGTCGATGCCGACCTGCTGCGGTTCGACTTTTCGCACACCAGTGCCATCGATCAGGAGACGCTCCGGCAGATCGAGACCATGGTCAACACCCACGCGCTGGCCGCGGTGCCCGTCGCAGCCACACTCCTGCCGCTCGAGGAGGCCCGCCACGCCGGTGCCATGATGCTCTTCGGCGAGAAGTATCCCGACGTCGTCCGCATGGTGACGATGGACGGCGTGAGCCGTGAACTCTGCGGGGGCACGCATGTCTCCAGCACCGGTGAGATCGGCCTGGTGAGGGTCGTCTCGGAGGAGAGCGTCTCCGCTGGCACCCGCCGGATCACCGCCGTCACCGGGCTAAGGGCCCTGGACCGCGTCCGTCAGGCGGAGGGCGTGCTGGCCGAGGCGGCCGGCGGGCTGAAAGTTCCGGTGGCGGAACTGCCGGCACGGCTGGCGGCGATCACGAAGGAGCTCAAGGATCTCAAGAAGGCGAGGCCCACTGCGGGTGGCACCACGCTGTCGGTCGACGAACTCCTGGCCGGCGCCGCCGACGTGGGTGGCACGCGGGTGGTGGTGGCCGACGCCCGTGGCGGCGACGCCGCCGCGATGCGGCAGTGCATCGATCTGCTGCGCCGCAAGGCAAGCCCCATCGCCGTGCTGCTGGGTTCGGCCGAAGCCGACAAGGTGACGCTCGTCGCCGGCATCAGCCGCGAGCTCGAGGAGCGGGGCCTGTCGGCCGGAGCGTGGATCAAGGACGCGGCCGGTGTCGTGGGAGGGAAGGGGGGTGGCCGCGCCGACCTCGCTCAGGCCGGCGGAAAGCTCGTCGACAAGCTGCCCGATGCCCTCGCGACGGCCCGCAAGACGATCGAGCAGATGCTGAAGGCGTAGGCTGCTTGCGGTGGCCGTGGAATGGCGCCGCCCGGAGCGACCGCCGCCGGCGCGACACGTCCACCGCGCACCCGAGGGCGATTGCGGTTTCAGTGAAGCACGAGCGGCCTGGAGCGATCACCGCCAAGACGGCAGACGTCTGCTCGCGGAATGATTTCGCACGACGGCCTGTGGCGATCCAGCCGTCTTGGACATGCGAAATCCTCCCCGCTCGTCGGCTTCCGCGTTTTCCCGGCTCGCCGATTGCCAGGATCACCGAATCCTCGCTCCAGACATGTCCGAGGCGATCTAGTGCGCATCCCGGTGTGGTGGAGCGACGGCTTTGGGGCGGCAAAAGTCTCGTCGCGTGGGCCGAGGCGGCCCAAAGCTCCTCGAGCGTTCGCCGACCCCTCGCCTCCGTCTCCAGGTTTGCCAAGTCGCCGCTCCAGCTCAACCAGATGCGCTTTAGCCCGCGAGTTTCTGCAGCACCGTCAGGGCGGCGTCGTAGTCGGGTTCGCTGGCCACTTCCTTGACGACCTGGGCGTACTGCACCACGCCCTTGGCGTCGAGCACGAACACCGCCCGGGCGAGGATCTTGAGCTCCTCGATCAGCACGCCGAAGTCTCGGCCGAACGCTCGGTCCATGTAGTCGCTGCCGCTCCGCATCGCCTTGATGTCCTCGGCTCCGCAGAAGCGGTTCATGGCGAACGGCAGGTCGAGGCTCACGGTGAGGGCATTGATCCTGTCGCCCAATGCAGCGAGCCGCTTGTTGAACGTTTTCGTCTGCACCTGGCACACGGGCGTGTCGAGAGAGGGCACGACGCTGATGATCGTCGGCTTGCCCAGCAGGTCGGCCTTGCCGACCTGCTTCATGCCGCCCTCGAAATAGGCGAGGCTGAAATCGGGCGCAGCGGCTCCGACCTTGACTTCCTCGCCGGCGAGGGTGAGCGGGGTGCCTTTGAACGTGACCGCGCCGTGACGACCCATGGATACTGTCTCCTGCCTGGATGGCGAAAAATTGGGTGGAAGAATGGCTGGCGAAAACTGGCTGGCACACGCGCCGGCCCCCGCGCCACCGGATGGCCGGAGCCGGGACGGTGGTCCCGCGGACCGAGGCAGTATTGCGGCCAAAACTCCGGCGGCAAGCGGAGCCGCCGGAACCGCGAAAAACCACCGGTCGGCGCGGCCACGCGGCCGTGAAATCGACGTGGTGCGACCCGAAAAGGCCTGCCAAGATACGGGCGTCAGTGACTCCCGTCGCGGCAGCGGCCGCCGCGACGGCTTCCCGATGGAAAGCTCTCGCATGGCGGCGCTCGGTCGGTTCGGCCAGTTCCTCGGTCTCGCAATTCCGGCAGTGGCGGTCCTCCTGGAACTCAACCGCGCCATCTCGCTCGGCCAGATGCTCGTCATGCTGGTCGCGGCGATCTGCTGTTTCTGGATCGGGCGGATCGTCGAGGGCTACACGCGGCCCTGATTCCGTCCCGTGACCGCACCTGCAATTGCCACCATGATGCACCCACTGCTGCTGACGCCGATCTACCGCCGCTACCTGTGGGGTGGCCGCCGGTTCACGACGCTGCTCGGTCGCGATTTGCCGTCGGGAAACGACTTCGCCGAATCGTGGGAACTCGTCGATCGTGGCGCCGACCAGAGCGTGGTGGCCGCCGGCCCACTGGCCGGCGCGACGCTCGGCGATCTCGTTCGGCACCGCGGAGTCGAACTGCTCGGTCGCCACGCCCCGCGAGCGGCGTTTCCGCTGCTCTTCAAATACCTCGATGCCTGCCGCGATCTCTCCGTGCAGGTCCATCCCGACGACGCCCGCGCTGCCCGGCTCACCCCCCCCGACCTGGGCAAGACGGAGGCGTGGTACGTGATCGATGCCGCGGCCGGTAGTCGCATCTACGCCGGCCTCCGCGATGGCGTGGACCGGCAGACGCTGGCTGCCGCGGTACAGGCGGGCCGCTGTGCGGAAGTGCTGCATGCTTTCGAACCACAGGCCGGCGATTGCGTGTTCATCCCCGCGGGCACGGTGCACGCCCTGGGGGCTGGCCTGGTCATCGCCGAGATCCAGCAGTCGAGCGACGTCACCTACCGGCTTTACGACTGGGACCGCGTGGGCGCGGACGGCAAGCCCCGGCCGCTGCACGTCGAGGCCGGGCTCGACGCCGTGACGCGATTCGGACCGGTTGCTCCGGCACGGCTGGAGGCGTCATCCGCGCGCGCGAACGCGCGGCGGCTCGTGACAAGCGACTTCTTCGTGTTCGACGAAATCCGCACCCCTGGCGATTGGCAGGTCGGGGGAGACGATGCCTGCCATTTCGTGACGGTGCTCTCAGGCGAGTTCCACCTCGACGAAGCCTGGCGGCTGCCGCCACTGCTGCCCGGCACGTCGATGCTGATGCCGGCGGCGCTGGCCCGTCAGACGCTCTCCGCCACCGCTGCCACCGGCGGCATGGCGACCCTGCTCCACGTGTCGATCCCGTGACTGGGGCAGTCCACGGCCAGAAAACGGCCGGTCAACCGAGGCCAAACCGGCCTTGGGAGAGAACGGGCGGCATCCCTACACTCCCGCCCCTCCATCTCCGGGACGCCGACGGCCACCCATGCGCACCCTGCCCGCGACGCTTCTGCTCCTCGTGATGACGGCCTGTTCGGGCTGCGCCTCGCTGGGCAAGCCTGACTGGCTCGACCCGGGCCCCGCGCGGCTGCAGCAGCGGAGAGCCGTCCGCTTCGATCCCTATCTGCAGGACGACATCGCGCCGTCGAGCCTGCGGCTGCCGCTGATGGACGGCGCTCGCCCCCGCGATTTCGCCGACCCGGTGCCCGAGGTGCGGCGATCCCGCTGGTGGTCGCCGGTGCAGTAGCCCGCCCGACACACGTGCACGGTTTTACCGGGGGCTGCGTCGCGACCGGCGA
>JBIJCD010000001.1:0-36195 GCA_044344895.1 Pirellulales bacterium
CTTTGTGACTCATTCGGCGCTCGTGCAGGAGTTCGGCTTCCACAAGCGCGAGGTGCTCGCACGGCTGGGCGAACTCGTGCCCGCCGAGGGCATCACCGACATCCGCTGCCGCGTGATGGCCGACGCGGGCCGCGCCGCCACCTGACGCCGCCGCCACCACGACGAACACTTCCACTCGGAGACCGCCGCCATGGCCGATGAATCGTCCCAGACCCAGTACACGTCCGCCGACCTCAAGCACCTCTCCGACCGCGAGCACGTGCGGGAGCGGTTCGGCATGTACATCGGCGACAACACGTCGCGGGGCCTGCACCATCTCGTCTACGAGGTGGTCGACAACTCGATCGACGAGTGCATGGCCGGGCACGCCAAGCACGTCAGCGTCACGGTGAACGTCGACGGCAGCGTGACGGTGGAGGACGACGGCCGCGGCATCCCCACCGACCCCCACCCGCAGCTCTCCGAGGAGATGGACCGTGAGGTCTCTACGCTCGAGGGCGTGATGACGGTCCTCAAGTTCGGCGGGAAGTTCGAGAAGGGAGCCTACCAGACCTCCGGTGGTCTCCACGGCGTCGGCGTGACGGTGGTCAACTTCCTCTCCGAGTGGTGCGAAGTCGAGGTCTCCCGCGACGGGCACGTCTGGCAGCAGGAGTACCAGCGGGGCGAGCCCACCGGCCCGGTGCGGAAGATGGGCACGACCACCCGCACCGGTACGAAGACGACGTTCAAGCCCGATCCGCAGATCTTCCCGCAGACGAAGTTCTCCTGGGACGTGCTCTCCCGCCGGTTGCAGGAGCTGGCGTTCCTCAATTCTGGCGTGCGGATCACGTTCACCGACGCCGCCAGCGGACAGAAGGAGGAATACCACTACGAACGGGGCGTGGTCGAGTTCATCGAGTGGCTCAACCGCTCCAGCGACGCCGTCCACTCCGACGTGATCTCGATCCGCGGCGAGGCGGAGGGCGTGACCTGGGACATCGCGCTGCAGTACACCACCGAGTACACGGAAAACGTCCACAGCTACGTCAACAACATCACGACCACCGAGGGGGGCACGCACGTCTCGGGGTTCCGCTCGGCCCTCACCCGCACGCTCAACGCCTATGGCAAGAAGAGCGGCCTCTACAAGGACCTCGTCCCGAC
The DNA here is from genome assembly GCA_044344895.1 of Pirellulales bacterium. GTDB lineage: Bacteria > Planctomycetota > Planctomycetia > Pirellulales > UBA1268 > CAMCQY01. Next base: position 1,144 of record JBIJCD010000001.1, read on the forward strand.
CGGCGAGGATGTCCGCGAGGGGCTCACCACCGTGATCAGCGTCCGCGTGCCGCACCCGCAGTTCGAGGGTCAGACCAAGACCAAGCTCGGCAACGGCGAGGTGGAGGGGATCATCAACTCGGCGGTGGGCGACTTCCTCACGAAGTACCTCGAGGAAAACCCCAAGAGCGCCAAGGCGATCGTGCAGAAGGGCGTGCTGGCCGCCGAGGCCCGCGCCGCGGCCCAGAAGGCCAAGGCGCTGCTGCGGGAGCGGAAGGGGGCGCTCTCCGGCGGCGGCCTGCCGGGCAAGCTCCGCGACTGCACCAGCCGTGACGTGGAGAAGTGTGAGCTGTACCTCGTGGAGGGCGACTCGGCCGGCGGATCCGCCGAGGGCGGCCGCCGTCGCGAATACCAGGCGATCCTGCCGCTCCGCGGCAAGATCATCAACGCCTACAAGAGCCGCGACGACAAGGTGCTGGCCAACGAGGAGGTGCGGAGCGTGATCTCGGCGATCGGTGCCGGGATCGGCCAGGAGTCCGACCTCGGCAAGCGGCGGTACGACAAGGTCGTGATCATGACCGACGCCGACGTCGACGGCTCGCACATCCGCACGCTGCTGCTGACCTTCTTCTACCGGCAGATGTACCAGTTGGTGGCTGCCGGCCACGTCTACGTCGCCCAGCCGCCGCTGTTCCGCGTGCGGACGAAGAAGCAAACCTACTACGTGCAGACCGAGGAGGAGATGAAGACGCAGCTGCTCGACCAGGGGCTCGGCGAGGGCGTGTTCCTCCCCGGCGACGGCCGCGAAATCTCCGGGGACCAGATGCAGAAGCTCTGCCGCACGCTCTCCGGCCTGGAGGACGCGCTGGTGGCGATGGAAAAGCGGGGCATCAGCCTCCGCGACCACGTCGCCCGCCGCGATCCCCAGAGCGGCAAGCTGCCGATGTACCACGTCTACTATGGCCTCGAGGAGCACTGGTTCACCAGCCGCGACCAGCTCGAGGCGTTCGTCAAACAGAAGGAGAAGTCGGCCGGGGGGGCGCTGGCCATGGGCCGGCCGGAAGAGGAGCTCACCGACGCCACGCCCGGCACGGCGGCCGACACCGGCGACGACCAGCTGGTAGTGGTCGACCTGCACGAGGTGCGGAGCATCAACTCCGGGCTCAAGGAGCTCGAGGCGATGGGGTTCGGCACCGAGTCGCTCATGCCGCAGGACCGCACGGGCTCGGAGACGCCTCGGTACACGCTCCGCCGGGGCGACAGCGACATCGGCCTGGAGGACCTGCGGAGCCTGCTGTCGGCCGTGCGGCGGGCGGGCGAAAAGGGGCTGTCGATCACCCGATTCAAGGGGCTCGGCGAAATGAACGCGGAGGAGCTCCGCGACACGACGCTCGACCCGGCCAACCGCACGCTGCTGCGGGTGACCATGGCCGACGCGGCGGCGGCCGACGACCTGTTCCGCGTGCTCATGGGGGAGAAGGTGGAGCCGCGGCGCGAGTTCATCGAGCGGCACGCCCTCGACGTCAAGCACCTCGACGTGTAGCCGCAACGCGTCGCCGCCGGAGTTGCCGCCACCATGACCCTGCCCCGTTTTTCCTTCGGCGTCGGCGACCGGTTCGCCCACCAGGCCGAGGCCCAGCTCGCGGCGTTCGAGCGGCTCGAGGCCGCGGGCGTCGTGGTCGCGCCGGTGTGGAACAAATCGAACCGCGAGCACACCTTCATCGGCAGCGAGCCGGCGAGCGTACGGGCGGCGGCGGCGGCGGCGGTGGCGGCCCGGGGCTGGCGGCATCCCTGGTTCGTCGACGCCGACCACATCCGCCTGGAGACGGTCGACCGATTTCTCGCTGCGAGCGATTTCTTCACGATCGACGTCGCCGACGCGATCGGGAAGCCCGCCGGGGCCGCCGACGTGGCGGCGTTCGTGGCCCGGCATGGGGAGCTGGCGGGCCGCCTCTCGATCCCCGGCGTGGCGGCCCCGATCGAGCTCGACGCCGCGGCCGTCGGGGCGATCGCCGGCACCTACCTGCTGGCCTGCCGCGAGGCCGGGCAGATCTACCGGCACATCGAGGGGAAGCTCGGCGGCCGGCCGTTCGTCACCGAAGTGAGCATGGACGAGACCGACCTGCCGCAGACGCCGCCGCAGCTGCTCGTCATCCTGGCACTGTTGGCCGACGAGGGGATCCCGCTGGAGACGATCGCGCCAAAGTTCACCGGCCGGTTCAACAAGGGGGTCGACTACGTGGGGGACCTCGCCCAGTTCGAGCGGGAGTTTTCCGACGACGTCGCGGTGCTCGCTTTCGCCGCGCATCGCTACGGCCTGCCGCGGACGCTCAAGCTCTCGGTGCACTCAGGCAGCGACAAGTTTTCGCTCTATCCCGTCATCCGCCGCGTGCTGGCGAACACGGGGGCAGGGGTCCACCTGAAGACCGCCGGCACGACCTGGCTCGAGGAACTGATCGGCCTGGCGGAAGCGGAGGGCGACGGGCTCGCGCTGGCCCGTGAGATCTACGCCTACGCGCTCGACCACGTCGACGAGCTCTGCGGCCCCTATGCCAGCGTGATCGACATCGACCGGGCGAAGTTGCCGACCGCGGCCGAGGTGAACGGCTGGAGCGGGCCCCGGCTGGCCGCCGCCATCCGCCACGTTCCCGCGAACCCCCACTTCAGCCCCGACGTCCGCCAGCTCTTGCACGTGTCGTTCAAGGTGGCCGCGAAGCAGGGTTCGCGGTACACCGACCTGCTTGCGGCCAACCGCGACATCGTGGGCCGGCAGGTGACGGAGAACATCTTCGAGCGGCACCTGCGGCCGCTGTTTTTGGGCTGACGGGCCCGGCAGGGAAGCCGCATGCGATCCGCCGTCACGATTTGCCTCGTGCCCGAAGCCCGCCAGGGGCCCTTCGTCTTCCACGGCACCACTGCCGACGGCGGGCTCGAGGCAGGCTGCCGGGCCGCTGGCGAATTGGGGTTCGACGCCGTCGAGATCTTCCCCGAGTCGGCCGCCGCGTTTCCCGTGCCGCAGCTCGCGGAGCTGCTGCCCCGGCACGGAGTGGCGCTAGCCGCCGTCGGCACCGGCGCCGGTTGGGTGAAGCGGCGGCTGAGCCTCGTGCATCCCGACCCGGCGGTGCGGGCGGAAGCCCGCGAGTTCATCGGCGACATCGTCGACGTGGCGGGAAGCCTCGCGGCGCCCGCCATCATCGGCTCGATGCAGGGGTCAGCCACGGCGGAGGTGCCCCGCGAGGCGGCTCTCGACCACCTCGCCAGGGCGCTCGAGGAGCTCGGCGAGCGGGCCGCCCGCCACGGGCAGGTGCTCCTCTACGAGCCGCTCAACCGCTACGAGACGAACCTCTTCAACCGCCAGGCGGAGGCGGCTGCGTTCCTCGCCGCCCGCGGCCTGCGGCACGTGAGGCTGCTCTGCGACCTTTTTCACATGAACATCGAAGAGGTGGACGTGGCGGCGGCCCTGACGGCCGTGGGGCCGCATCTGGGGCACGTGCACTGGGCCGATTCCAACCGCTGGGCGATGGGCTGCGGCCACACCGATCCTCGGCCGGTCGTTGCGGCGCTCCGTACGATCGGCTACCAAGGCTTCCTGTCGGCGGAGGTGTTTCCGCAGCCGACGGCGGCCGACGCAGCCCGGCGGACGATCGACAGCCTCCACACGCATGCCGTTGTCGACCCCCGCCGCACAGCCTGAATCGGGAAACCTCACGTGCTCAACACCACCTTGCTCCACCCCGACATCCTGCGCATCCTCGCCCAATCCGGGCATCACTCGAAGGTGCTCATCGCCGACGGTAATTATCCCGCGGCCAACAAGCGGGGGCCGCGGGCCGAGCTCGTCTCGCTGCAGCTGATGCCGGGCGTGCCGACCGTGGCGCAGGTGCTCGAGGCGGTCCTCGGCACGGTGCGGATCGACGAGGTCCACACGATGGGCATCGACCGCAGCGACTCCTACGCCGCCGCCACGCCGGGCGATCCGCCCGTGTGGGAGGAATACCGGCGGATCCTGGTGGCGGCGCAGTCTCCCTGCCGGCTCGAGCCGATTGTGAAGTGGGATTTCTACAAGGCCGTCGAGTCGGCGGATCACGTGCTCACGATCCAGACGGCCGACCAGCAGCCGTGGGCCAACCTGCTGCTCTCCGTCGGCTGCCGGACGTTCGGGTGACCCGATGCAGACCAGACCCCTCGGCACGACCGGCCTCGACGTCCCGATTCTGGCGTTCGGCGCGAGCTCCCTGGGGCAGGAGTTCCGCTCGATCACGCTGGATGAGGCCCTGGCCAGCGTGCGGACGGCGCTCGAGTGCGGCATGAATCTCATCGACACGAGTCCCTTCTACGGCCGGGGCATGAGCGAGGTGCTGCTGGGCGTGGCGCTCAGGGACGTGCCGCGGCGGGACTACCTGCTGTGCACCAAGCTCGGCCGCTACGACCTGGCGCACTTCGACTTCTCCTCCCGCCGCGTCGCCGAGAGCGTCGACGTGTCGCTGCACCGCCTCGGCACCGACCACCTCGACATCGTCCTCTGCCACGACATCGAGTTCGTGCCGATGCAGCAGATCGTCGACGAGACCCTCCCTGCCCTGCGGAGGGTGCAGCAGGCCGGCAAGGTGCGGTTCGTCGGCTTCAGCGGCTACCCGCAGAAGATCTTCCGGTTCATCTGCGACCAGGCCGACGTCGACTGCGTCCTCAACTACAACCAGTACACGTTGCAGAACACGCGGTTCGCGGACGAGACGATTCCCTTCCTCAAGGCCAAGGGGATCGGCGTGATGCACGCCGGCCCGTTCAGCGCGCGGCTGCTCACCGACGCGCCGCTGCCGGCGTGGCTCAAGGAGCCGGAGAGCGTGAAGCAGGCGGCGCGGCGGGCGGCCGACCTGTGCCGCTCCCGTGGCGGCTCGATCGCAAAGCTGGCGCTGCAGTTCGCCCTGGACAATCCCGACATCGCCACCACGATCGCCGGCAGCGCGAATCCCCGCAACATCCGCGACTGGGCCACCTGGGCGTCGGAGCCGCTCGACGGGGAGCTGCTGCGCGACGTGCGGGCGATCCTCGCCCCGGTGCACAACGTCGGCCACCTCGAAGGCCTGCCCGAGAACAACTGACCGGCCGCCGTCGGCCCGCGACTCGAGCCCATGCCATGCGGATCGACTCCCACCAGCACTTCTGGAGGTATTCTGCCGCGGAGTATCCGTGGATCGGCCGGGGCATGGAGCGGCTGGCTCAGGATTACCTGCCCGCGGACCTCGCGACGGTGGCGGCCGCGGCGGGCGTCGGTCGCACGGTCGCCGTGCAGGCGCGGCAGTCGCTCGAGGAGACCCGCTGGCTCCTGTCGCTGGCCGACGAGCACCCGCTCGTCGCCGGCGTGGTGGGCTGGTTCGATCTGCGGAGCGACGGCGTGTCCGCCGAACTGGCCCGGTTCGCGGACGATCCGCGGCTGGTCGGCGTGCGGCACGTGGTGCAGGACGAGCCCGATCCGCGGTTTCTTCTGGGTGAAAGGTTCGTCCGCGGCCTGCGGGCGCTCGAGCCGGTCGGGCTCACCTACGACCTGCTCGTGTATCCGCAGCAGCTGCCGGCGGCCGTGGAGCTGGCGGGGCTCCTGCCGGAGCAGCCGTTCGTGCTCGACCACATCGCCAAGCCTGCGATCAAGGCCGGGGAGATCGACGGCTGGCGGCGGGACATCCGCGCGCTCGCGAGCCGGCCGAACGTTTGCTGCAAGGTGTCGGGGCTCGTGACCGAGGCGGCCTGGCGACAGTGGCAGCGGGCCGACTTCGCCCCGTATCTGGAGACGGTGCTCGAGGCCTTCGGGCCGGAGCGGCTGATGTTCGGCAGCGACTGGCCGGTCTGCCTGCTGTCGGCGGAGTATCACGAGGTGGTGGGGATTGTCGAGGACCTGTTCGCCCGGCTGTCGCCCGGCGAGCGGGCGAGTGTCTGGGGTGGCGCGGCCGCCCGGTTCTACGGACTTGCCGAGGAGTGAATCGATGCAGGCGCTGATGCTGGAGAAGCCCCGGGAGTTCCGGTTCGTCGACGTTCCCGAGCCGCCGGCGCCGCCGGCCGGACAGGCGGTCGTCCGCGTGCGGGCCGTCGGGATTTGCGGCACCGACTACGCGGGCTACCTCGGCAAGATGCCGTTCTTCAGCTATCCGCGGATTCCGGGGCACGAACTCGGCGTCGAGGTCGTGGCGGTGGGAGACGGCGTCGCCAACGTGAAGCCCGGCGACCGCTGCTGCGTCGAGCCCTACATCAGCTGCTGGCGGTGCTATGCCTGCCGCCGCGGGCTCACCAACTGCTGCGAGCACAACCAGACCCTCGGCGTGCACTGCGACGGCGGCCTGCGGCCGCTGTTCACCGTGCCCGCAGAGAAGCTCCATTCCTCGCCCCGCCTCTCCCACGCCCAAAATGCGCTCGTGGAGACGCTGGCCATCGGCTGCCATGCGGTCGACCGGTCGCGGGCCGCGGCCGGGGAGACGGTGCTCGTGATCGGCGCCGGGCCGATCGGCCTGTCGGCGGTCGAATTCGCCAAGCTCTCGGGCGCGCGGGTGATCGTGATGGACATGGTGCTAGGACGGCTCGACTTCGTCCGCGACCGGATGGGCGTCGCCGACGTCGTGGCGGCGCGGGGTGATGCGGCGGACGAGGAGGCGATCGTCCGGCTCACCGACGGCCGGCTGGCCGACGCCGTGATCGACGCCACCGGCAGCGCCGCGAGCATGTCGACCGCGCTGCAGTTCTGCAGCTTCGGGGGGCGGCTGGTCTACGTCGGCATCACCCAGGGGGAGATCGCGTTCCCGCACGCGCCCCTGGTGCATCGCCGGGAGCTGTCGATCCTCGCCAGCCGCAACGCCCTGCCGGGTGATTTTTCCCGGATCATCGGCCTGATTGAATCGGGGAGGATCGATACGCGGCCCTGGATCACGCACCACGCCGCCTTCGCCGACACGATCCGCGTCTTTCCCGGCCTGCTCGAGCCGACCAGCGGCGTCATCAAGGCCGTCGTCGACATGCCGGAGCCGGGGTAGTCCGCGGGGAAGCTGGGCAGGCCTGCCGACCGGTGGGCGGCCCGCAGGTCGGAAACGGCTCGTAGCCCGGGCAAATCAGCCCCAACCCTGCGGGTCAGGGTGGAGGGCGAGACGGCCCCGGACATTGTCTGCCAGCAGGCCTGGGGCGAATCCCCGCCGCAGATCCAGCCGATCCCATGCTCAAGGTGGGTCGGGTGGGCATGCGGCAACGGGCGGACGGGCGGATCGTCGGCGCTGGCAGCCGTGGTGGGGGGCGGAATCGATGCGGAGGACTGGCGGTGCCGTGTTCGGGGCGATCGGACTCGTGATGATGAGCCTGGCTGCCGGCGCGGCGGTCGGCCAGGAGCGGGGTTTCGTCGGCCGGCCAGGCCAGGCGGGCGGGTTCGAGTCGTCCGATCCCGTGCTCACCGACGAGGTCATGACGGGCCTGATCCCGACCGGCCAGGACTGGTTCCTGTTCGGCGAGCCCGACCGGGGCGGCGTGTACGGCTGGCTCGACGGCGGCTTCGTGGGCAACTTCGGCGTGCCCGCCAGCAAGTTCAACGGTCCCTACAACGCCGTCGACCGGGCCAACGAGGCGATGATGAACCAGGTCTACATCATCGCCGAACGGACGCTGCCCACGGACGGGTCCAACGGCATCGGCGCCCGGACCGACCTGCTCTACGGCGAGGATTTCCCGCTGGCCATGTCGCTCGGCTGGGAGACGAATCCCGGGCCGCGGGATTGGAACAGCGGCGAGTATTACGGCATCGCGATCCCGCAGCTCTACGCCGAGGTCGGCAACCAAGATCTCTCGCTCAAGCTCGGCCATTTCTACACGATCGTGGGCTACGAGGGCGTGCCGGCCGTGGGCAACTTTTTCTACATGAAGTCCTACAGCTACCAGTTCGCCGGCCCGTTCACCCACTGGGGCGGGCTCGTGAACTGGAACGCCACCGACAACGTCGAGGTCGACGCAGGGATCGTCAACGGCTGGAACGGCCTGGCCTCGACCTACAGCAAGGCCAACTTCCTCGGCCGCATCCGCGCGAAGAACGACGCCAACTCGTTCGCCACGTCGGTCGCCGTCGTCAGCGGTGACGAAGGAAACGATTTTTCACCGCTCTTTCAGCCGGCGCCACCGCTCGAGTCCGCCAACCGCACCCGCTACAGCCTGATCTTCGAGTTCCGCCCCGCGGACAATTGGGAATACCTGTTCCACCACTGGCTCGGCACGCAGGCCGACGGCCTCGCCAATGGAGGGACGGCGATGTGGGCCGGCATCGACCAGTACCTCTACTACCGGGTGAGCGAGACCTGGCTGTGGGGCGCCCGGTTCGAGTGGTTCCAGGACACCGACGGCACACGCGTCGGCCTGAACCGGCCGAGCAACCCCAACCACGTGCCGCTGCCCGGCAACTACTACTCGCTCACGGTCGGCCCCAACTGGACGCCGACCGGCAACTTCCTGATGCGGCCAGCCTTCCGCTGGGACTTTTTCGGCGGTCCCTACGGTGGCCCGCGGGCGCCCTACAACGACGGGATCAGCAACCAGCAGACGATGCTGGGCTTCGACCTGATCCAGAAGTTCTGACCGGGGGTCGGCGGGCCCCCGAAGCCGCCGCCGAGGGTTGCGGCCGCGGGGGAGGTGCGGTCGAATACGGCCTCGCAATGCCGTCCGACATCCCCAGCAGGAGCTCCGCCCCATGGCCAAGAAGTCCGTCGCCAGCATCGACCCCGCCGGCAAGACCGTCCTCGTCCGCGTCGACTTCAACGTGCCGCAGGACGATGCCGGGGCGATCACCGACGACCGACGGATCCGCATGGCGCTGCCTACGATCAGGTCGATTCTCGACCGCGGCGGCAAGGCGATCCTGATGTCGCACCTCGGTCGCCCCGCGGGCAAGGGGCACGAGCCGGCGTTTTCGCTCGCGCCGGTGGCCAAGCGGCTCGGCGAGCTGCTTGGCCGGCCGGTGGGGCTCGCGGCGGATACTGGCGGCCCCGACTCGCAGGCCAAGGCCCGGGCGCTGCCGGCCGGGGGCGTGCTCGTGCTCGAGAACGTGCGGTTCAACAAGGGGGAGAAGAAGGGGGACGATGCCGCCTACGTGGCGGGGCTGGCCGGGCTGGCGGACGCCTACGTCAACGACGCCTTCGGCACCTGCCACCGCACCGAGGCCAGCATGCACGCCGTGCCGGTGGCCATGAAGGCGGCGGGCAAGTCCGCGGTCGTCGGCTTCCTGGTCGAGAAAGAGATCCAGTACCTGGCCGACGCGATCGCCCGGCCGAAGCGACCGTTCGTGGCGATCCTCGGCGGCAAGAAGGTCTCCGACAAGATCGCGGTGATCACGAACCTGCTGTCGATCTGCGACCATGTGCTCATCGGCGGAGCGATGGCCTACACGTTCTCGCTGGCCCAAGGAGGCAAGACAGGCAAGTCGCTCGTCGAACCCGACAAGCTCGATCTGGCCCGGCAGCTGCTCGCCACGGGGGGGGCGAAGCTTGTGCTGCCGGTCGATACCCACTGCGCCGACGACTTTTCCGCCGGCGCCACCAAGAAGATCGTCAGAGCCGGCGAGATTCCCGACGGGTTCGAGGGGCTCGACATCGGCCCCGAGACCGCGAAGAAGTATGCCGAGATCGTCCGCGCTGCCGGCACCGTCGTGTGGAACGGGCCGATGGGCGTGTTCGAGATGCCGCCCTTCGACGCCGGCACCAAGGCCGTGGCCGACGCCGTGGCCGCAGCCACGGCCAAAGGAGCCATCACGATCATCGGCGGTGGCGACTCCGCGGCAGCCGTCGAGCAGCTCGGCTACGCCGACCGCGTCAGCCACGTCTCGACCGGCGGCGGTGCATCGCTCGAGATGCTCGAAGGCAAGGCCTTCGAGACGGTCGCGGTGCTCGACGACTGAAGGCCGCACGTGCCGGTCGTCGCGACCCGAAGGACCACCGCGTCGAGTCGCGCCCTGCGCATCACAGCCCCGCGGTGTCGTTCGCGGTCGCTGTAGGCTGCCGGCTCGCCGCCAGGCGGGTGGCCACCGTGGCGACGTAGTCCTGGTCGGCCGCGGACAGGTCTGCCACGGCCATCGTCGTATAGCGGCCGTTGATCTTCAGGATCCGCACCGTTTCGGCGTGCAGTTCGGCGAGCCAGCCCTGCGCGTGGTGGTCGCCGGTCGCGTCCGTCCAACGCCGCATCGGCTCGTCGGGAACGAGCGAGGCGGTGGCGGCGGGCGCGGAGTCCTCGCCGTCGGCCGGAGCAGCGGGCTGCTCCTTCCCTGGAGCCTCATCCGAGCCGGGCTCCGCTGGATCGGCAGCGTCCTCGGTCACAGTCTCTTCGGTCATTTCCGGCTCGTCAGTCTCGTCCCCCACTTCGTCTTCGAGTTCATCGAAGAGATTCGGTTCCCGCGGCTCGACCGTCGGTGCCTGAGCCACTGGGGCGGGAGCCGCGGCGAGTTCATCGACGGCGGGCTGGGCGGGCTTCTCCGGCATCGCCTTGTCGTCGTCGGCGGACGCGGCAGCGTCATTGGCCGGCAGGTCGAGCGATGCCGGCATTGGCTGCTCGGCGGTGGCCGTAGCGGGTTTGAGGGTGGGCAGGGGCTCCACGGCGAGTCGAGGCTGCGGAGCCGCCGGCTTCGCGGCGGCGGGCTCGGGCATCGCGTCCCGCGCGGCTGGCCCGCCGCCGGCCGGACCGCCCACGACGATCGTCGGGTCGTGCACGACCACACTTCCGGTCGCCGGGCTGGGTTGGGCCGGATCGCGCTCGGACGGCGCGATAACGACGTGCCCGACATCACCCTGGACCGACAGACCGTGCTCGATGATGTGGCCGTCGATGACGTGGCCCTCGTCGCTGGCGATGATCTGTTCGGCGTTTTCTGCGCACGAACTGCAGCACTCGCCGGCCAGCGGATCGGTCGACACCAGGACGCCCTCGACCCAGGTGACGGCATCGGCGGCGCAGCCCTCCGCGTCGACCGGGCGGCAGCCGTTACGCTCGATGATCTGGCCGTGCCATGTGGGCGCAGCGTCGGCCCAGGCCGCGGGAGAGGCGTCCGGCCCGGCCACGAGGGTCCAGGAGGGGCAGGAGCCGTGCCACGGCGCAGGGGGGGTGGCTGGCGGACAGACGCTGCCGCGGCGATGGTGCCGCAGATACCAGCACGCGCGGGCTGAATCCATGAACAGCGTCGCACAGAGCAGGGCCACGATCATGCAGTGCAGCCAGCGTCGCACACGTCACCTCACGCACGGAAGACTTTCGGGCCCCGGACCAGCGTCGGGAAGTCGCCCCGGAGGCGTATGCTACTAGCGGGAAATCCGGCCCGCAAACACGGCCGAGGGGGTGGCAGAGCCCGCTTGGTACATCCCCCGTGCGCTGCAGAAAAGCGAGACGGCCGCGGCAGCGTGATCGCTGCCGCGGCCGTCATGTGTATCGAGCCTGTTGGCCGCCTGCGAACGGGGTAGAAAACTGCGAAACTGACGCGGACCGGCCGTGGTGCGGGCGGGGTCGCCGCCGGCAGGCACGAGCCTGTCGAGGGTCCGGATCAACGCGATGGGGTTGGCACCTCCGACGGGAGCGGGAACAGGTCGAATGTCGATGCCAGATGTTTCGTCAGGAGGACATGCTCTCCTTCAGACGAAATCGGGCCCGGCCATCCAGCCGTCACCGCCGCTTCCAACGGCACAGCCACCACACCAGGCACGGCGGCCGGAGCCATCGCAGCAGCCGCGAGGCTACTGGATCGCTCCGGCCGGCCACCGGCTCAGGAGCAGCCCATGCTGTTGCCGCAGTTGTGGCAGAGGTAGCAGTTGCCGTTGCGGACCGTGATCGCACCGCAGTTGTCGCAGGCCGGCGCGTCGATCTGGAACTTGGCGAACTGGCTTTGCCGATCGGCCGCACTGGCGGCCGGATCGACCGCCATCTGCAGGCCGGCCCGCTCGAGCAGGGCCGCCGTCTTCTCGACGCCCGCCGCCTTGGCGGCGGCGTGGCCGTTGGTGCCCGACGGATGCTTGCCGCGGCTCACCGTCACCTCGCCGTTGGTCCGGGCCTTTCCTTGGCCATCGGCAAGCCCGCGCGCCGTCGTGGCGGCGGGCTTGCGCTCTGTTTCCGTATCGTCTCCCGACCCTGATTCCTCGCCGGCGACGTGGGCCGCGGTGTGCCCGCCAGGCCGGTTGGCCTCCCGGTATCCCGGGATGAACTCCGAGCCCATCCACCGGAACAGGTAGTCGACCAGGCTCTTGGCGACCGGGATGTCGGGGTTCTTCGTGTAGCCCCAGGGCTCGAACCGGGTGTGCGAGAACTTCTTCACGTACACCTCGAGCGGCACGCCGTACTGCAGGCTCATCGACACGGCCGTGCCGAAGGCGTCCATCAGGCCACCGATCGTGCTGCCCTCCTTGGCCATCGTGATGAACAGCTCGCCCGGCCGGCCGTCGTCGTAGAGGCCGACCGTGATGTAGCCCTCGTGGCCGCCCACGTTGAACTTGTGCGTCACGCTCCTGCGGGTGTCGGGCAGCCGCTCGCGCCGCGGGGCCGCGGTCGCCTTGGCCGCCGATTTGTCGGCCTCGGTGCCCGTGTTGAGCGGCTGGCTCTCCTTGGAGCCGTCGCGGTAGATCGCCAGCGCCTTCAGCCCCATCCGCCAGCCTTCCACGTAGGCGCCGGCGATGTCGGCCGGCGTGGTCTCCCGCGGCATGTTCACCGTCTTGGAGATGGCGCCCGAGAGGAAGGGCTGCGCGGCTGCCATCATCTGCACGTGGGCCTGCCAGCGGATCGAACGCACCCCCAGCCGCGGCTTGAACGCGCAGTCGAACACCGGCAGGTGCTGATCCTTGAGGCCCGGCGCCCCCTCGATCGTGTCGTTCTTGTCGACGTAGGCCAGGATGCCCTCGATCGCCGGCTCGTCGTAGCCCAGCGTGCGCAGGGCCAGCGGCACCGTCTGGTTGACGATCTTGAGCATGCCACCGCCGGCCAGCTGCTTGTACTTCACCAGTGCGATGTCGGGCTCGATGCCCGTGGTGTCGCAGTCCATCAGGAACGAGATGGTGCCTGTCGGGGCCAGAACGGTCGCCTGGGCGTTGCGGTAGCCGCACCTGCGGCCGCCGGCGAGCACGTCCTCCCAGATCCTGCGGGCGGCGTCGTGCAGGTACCTGGGGCAGGACGGGTCGATCTTCTCGACCGCCGCCCGGTGCATCTGCATCACGTTGAGCATCGGCTCGCGGTTGGCCGCGAAGCCCTCGAACGGGCCGACGGCGGCGGCCAATTCGGCGCTGGTGCGGTTGGCGGCGCCATGCAGGATCGCGGTGAGCGCGCCGCACAGGCCGCGGCCGGCATCACTGTCGTAAGCGAGGCCGTCGGCCATCAGCAGGCTGCCGAGGTTGGAGTAGCCCAATCCCAGCGGCCGGAAGAGATGGCTGTTGCGGGCGATCCGCTGCGTTGGATAGCTGGCGTGGTCGACGAGGATCTCTTGGGCGACGAAGAAGATCCGGCAGGCCGCCGCGAACCGCTCGACGTCGAAGTGGCCGTCGGGACGGCGGAACTTCATCAGGTTGATGCTGGCGAGGTTGCAGGCCGTGTCGTCCAGGAACATGTATTCGGAGCAGGGGTTGCTGGCGTTGATGCGGCCCGAGTTGGGGCAGGTGTGCCAGCGGTTGATGGTCGTGTCGTACTGCACGCCGGGATCGCCGCACTGCCAGGCGCACTCGCTCATCCGCTTCATGACGTCGCGGGCCTTGTAGCTCGGCCCGGCCTTGGACTGATCGGTGACCCAGCGGGTGGTCCAGGTGTCGTCGCGGTCGGCGGCCTCCATGAAGTCGTCGGTGAGCCGCACGGAGAGGTTCGCGTTTTGGAAGAGGATCGAGCTGTAGGCCTCGCCGTTGAAGTTGGAGTCGTAGCCCCCCTTCTCGATGAGCACGCGGGCCTTGTTCTCCTCCTTCGACTTGCACTCGATGAACTCCATGATGTCGGGATGAGTCACCTTGAGCGACTGCATCTTGGCGGCCCGACGGGTCTTGCCACCGCTCTTCACCACCGCCGCCACCTGGTCGTAGACCCGCATGAACGAGAGCGGGCCGGACGGCTTGCCGCCGCCGGCGAGCTTCTCGCGCTGGCTGCGGAGCGTGGAGAGGTCGGTGCCGGTGCCGGAGCCGAACTTGAAGAGCATGGCCTCGCTGCGGGCGAGTTCCATGATGTCTTCCATGTTGTCCTTGACGCTCTGGATGAAGCAGGCGCTGCCCTGCGGATACTCGTAGGGGTTGTCGGGCATCACGACGTCGTGCTTCGCCTCATCCCAGCGCCAGTTGCACGGTGCGCCCTTCACGCCGTACTGGTGGTAGAGGCCGACGTTGAACCAGACGGGCGAATTGAACGCGCCGTGCTGGTGGATGCACAGCCAGCAGAGGTCGCGGTAGAAGTTCTCGCCGTCCTGCCGCGACTTGAAGTACCCGTCGGCGATGCCCCAGTCGGCGATCGTGCGGGCGACGCGGTGCACCAGCTGTTTGACCGAGTGCTCCCGCTCCGCGGTGTGGATCTCGCCGTAGAAGTACTTGCTCACCACGACGTTGGTCGCCAGCTGGCTCCAGGCCGCGGGGATTTCGCAGGCCGGCTGCTCGAAGAGCACCTTGCCGTCCTCGCCCTTGATGGCGGCCGTCCGCAGCTCCCACTCCGTGGTGTCGAACGGGCTGTCGGCGTCCACCGGGCAGAAGGTGGGCTGGATCTCGAGCGGAGCCTGGCCCGCCCTCACCCGCGCATCCGCCCGGGACTGGCCGGACTCGAGCTGGCCGGCGGACGTGGCGGTGCCGGAGATCGTGGCGGAGGCGTCGAAATCTGCCATGGGGGAGGTGCTCCTCGCGGGTTTGAAACGGGGTGTCTTTAGTATACTTCCGTATAGATTCCGCTGCAGCCAGTATCGGCTCGCGGCAGGGCATTCCTGAGTCGATCAACCGGCTGGACGGGCCGGGAGGCCGCGACGACGAGAAAGCAGCTCCTTCTGCATGCTATCGCAAGATGTAGTGGCGGTCGTCCGGGTGACCACTTCCTGTGGGCCGGGGCGTGAATGTAGCGTGAGCGTTTCGGGAGTCAAGCGACTTTCCGGGACCTGCGAAAACGTCCCCGAAAACGGGTGTTTCCGGCCGCGGTTCCGGCCGCGGGGCAAAGTGGCGTGAACCGCTCTTCGGGGGGGTTTTCGCCGGGCCGCTCGCCACGGCAGCTCAGGGGGGCGACAATGGCATGAACGGGAGGCTCCGCGCGGCGGTGCCGGAAGCCGGGACTCCACCCGATCGTGGCCGGGCAGGAACGCGTTTTCTTCGTTCCCACTTCCTCGTCCCCACCAGGAGATCGCGACATGCACAGCCACTCGACACACCCCAAAGCGGCCCAGCTGCACGGCCAGACGGCCGGTCCCGCCGCGCAGCGGCCGCTCGCGGGCGTCCGCGTCCTCGCCCTGGTTGGCGACGACTACGAGGATCTGGAGCTCTGGTACCCGAAGCTGCGGCTCGAGGAGGCCGGTGGCCATGTCACCCTGGCCGGCGGCCTGTCGGGTCACACGTACTCGGGCAAGCACGGCTATCCGTGCAGGAGCGACGCGGCGATCGCCGACATGGAGGCGGCCGACTTCCACGGTATCGTCCTGCCAGGCGGCTGGATGCCCGACAAGCTCCGCCGCGACGAGAAAGTGCTCGATCTCGTGAAGGAGTTCGCCGCCACGGGCAAGCTCGTCGCGGCGATCTGCCACGGCGGCTGGATCGCGATCTCGGCCGGCGTGTATCGCGGTGTCCGTGTGACCGGCAGCCCGGGCATCAAGGACGATCTGATGAATGCCGGCGCGATCTGGGAGGATGCGCCGGTGGTGGTGGACAGGCATTTCGTGTCGAGCCGCAAGCCGGGCGACCTGCCTGTCTTCATGGCGGCGATCGTGGAGATGCTGGCGGCTCTGGCGGTGGAGTAGGATGGTGGCGTGAGCACTCCAGATCCCGGATCGATCGACGCCGTCAAAGCCCTCGTCCGCGGGGCGGGGCTGCGGTGCACCGCGGCGCGGCTGGCGGTGATGCAGCAGATGGTGTCGGCCGCCGGGCCGCTGACGCACGCGGAGGTGTCGCAATCGCTCGATCACCTGGGCTTCGACAAGGCGACGATCTACCGCAACCTCACGGAGCTCACCGAGGCGAAGCTCGTCACGCGGGTCGACCTCGGCGACCACGTCTGGAGGTTCGAGCTGCGGCGCCACGAGGGGGGCGGCGGCCACGGCGGCGACCACCCGCACTTCGTCTGCACGACGTGCGGCGAGGTGTCGTGCCTGGATGGCGTCGACGTGGCGATCACGCCGCGGCCCGGGGCGGAGAAGCCGGCCGCGGGCGGCGGTGGGAAGCGGGCGGGCCGCCGCACCGGCAAGGCGTCCGGCAGCCGCCGCGGAGTGCCCGCGGTGACGGAGGTGCTCCTCAAGGGCACCTGCGAGAACTGCGAGTGACGCTGGGCGAGGCCGTCGGATGCGCTCTGCTCCGCCTCCTGGGCTTCGTGGTGCCTGCATTCCTGCTGGCGGCCTGCTTCGCCGGCCCCGTCGGGATCGTGATGATCCGGCCGGTCGATCGCGAGGTCGTGCAGCGGTGCGAGGACGGCACGGGCGAGGTGCAGGTCGCGGGCCGGCTCGCGGGCCTCGATGCCACCGTGATCGGCATCGAGGCGCGTCTGATCGCCGCGGGGGGCGACGGCCAGGAGTGGCGGACGCTGACGGTGGAGGAGGGGAGCCGCGGCTTCGCCGGTCGGCTGCGGATTCCCGGGGGCGGCTGGTACCGGCTCGAGGTGCGGGCCGTCCGGGCCGGCGCCGTGGTGGCCGCGACCAGCGTGGAAAGGGTCGGTGTCGGCGAGATCTTCGTCGTCGCCGGCCAGTCGAATTCGGCCAACTACGGCGAAACGCGGCAGCAGCCGCGATCGGATCGGGTCGTGGCCCACGACGGCGTCCGCTGGCGTGTCGCACAGGACCCGCAGCCCGGGGCCGGTGGCTCCGGCGGCAGCTTCATACCGCCGCTGGGCGACGCTCTCGAGCAGGCGTGCGACGTGCCGGTGGCCTTCGTCGCCTGCGGTCTGGGCGGCACGAGCGTCCGGGAATGGCTGCCCGAGGGGGAGCGGTTTCCGCACCCGCCTACGGTGGAGCGCCGCGTCAGGCGGCGGGACGACGGCGGCTGGGAGAGCGACGGCCGGGCCTACGCCAATCTCGTCACGCGGATGCGGCAGCTCGGCCCCCGCGGCTTCCGCGCCGTGCTCTGGCACCAGGGGGAGAGCGACGCCAACCAGCAGGATGCCTCCCGCACGCTGCCCGGCGGGCTCTACCGCGAGTATCTCGCAATGATCGTCCGCCGCTCCCGGGCCGACATCGGCTGGGACGCTCCATGGTTCGTCGCGCAGGCCACCTACCACGTGCCGGGCGACGAATCGTCGCCCGACATCCGCGCGGCGCAGGCCGCGGTCGTCGCCGACGGCGTGGCGTTGGCCGGCCCCGACACCGACGCGCTCACAGGCGAGCTGCGGGAGCGGGGCGGTGCCGGCGTGCACTTCAGCGACGCTGGCCTCAAGGCCCATGCCGCCGTCTGGGCGGAGATCCTCGTGCCCTGGATCCGCGGGCGGTGAGCCGGCCGGCCGCGCCGGGTCGGGAACGTTCCCGGCTCAGCGGGCCAGGAGCCGCTCCAGCCGCGGCTTGAGCCGGCTGGCGAACAGCTCATAGCCGCCGTCCTGCGTGAGGTGGATGGTGTCGGGCGTGAACAGGCCGGCCTTGAGCCTGCCGTCGGCGTCGACCATCTCGCCCGAGATGTCGAGCACCTCCACCAGCGGATCGGATTCGAGCTCGAGTGCGTCGAGCGCCGCGTTGACCTTTCGGATGTCCTCGTAGAAGGGATTGCCGGGGGCGTGCGCCGGAAACACCTTCACGAGCACCAGCGGCGTCCGCGGGAACTTCTCGCGGAGGTTGTCGGCGCAGGCCTTGATGCCGCGGGCCGCGGCCTCGATGCCGGTCTCCGGCGTGAAGAACATGTTGTTGTTGCCGATGAGGAGCACCATCGCCCGCGGCTCGAGCCCCTCCACGCCACCATGGTCGAGCCGCCAGAGCACGTTTTGCGTCTTGTCGCCGCCGATGCCGATGTTGACGGTTTTCAAAGTGCCGAAGTGCTTCTGCCAGGCGCCGCCCCACTGCATCGTGATCGAGTCGCCGACGAGCAGGACGTCGATCGGTCCCTGGTTGGCCTCGACCGTCTTGACGAGGCCGGCGTGCGTGTCGAGCCAGCTGCGGCCGCCCCAGAAGCCGGCCGAGGGCACGACCGGCCAGAGCCGCGGCATGTGCTGCCCGACCTCGGCGCCCGGCCGCCGTGCGTGCTCGGGCTGGAGCACGTAGGCCTCCTCCTCGGGCGAGAGCGGCCAGCCGGTCTTCTGCGGCTCGGGCGTCGCGTGGGCATAGTCGATCGCCCGGGCGGCCGGCGGCACGGTGGCGGTCGCGAGCGCGACGAGGGCGAGCGACACGAACGGAAGGCGGGCTGGCATGGCAAAACGCTCCTCGGCGTGTGGCCGCTCGTCCCGAGACTACACTCGACTCCCGTCTCGTGCAGGAGAGGCCACTCGCCCGCGCGGGCGGCGTTTACGAGGTCAACGTCCCGGTCGGCTCGTCATGGCATCATCGCACACCCCGCCAGCCTCCCAGACGCAGCGCGAGCGGCTCCATCAGATCGACGGCCTGCGGGCGGCCGCCTGCCTGATGGTCGTCGCGGCCCACTGCCTCACCAAGCCGGTGTGCGACCTGATCGCCAGCCGGGGCGCGGAGGATGTCGCCCGGTTCATCGCCCGGATCCCGGCGTCCGGCGTGGAGTTCTTCTTCGTGCTCAGCGGCGTCGTGCTGCTGCGGCCCTACCTCCGCGGCGAGAAAGCGTTCGACGCGTGGCGGTATGCCTCCCGCCGCTTCCTGCGCATCTATCCGCCCTACTGGGCGTGCCTGCTGGCGAGCGTGCCGCTGGTCATCTTCGCCGGCCGGTTTCCGACCTGGTACAGCGCCGAACTCATCCCGCCCTTCCGCTGGCAGGACGTGTGGGCGCAGGTGCCGCTGGTCGTCGAGCACCCCGTGTCCTACAACGCGGCGTGGTGGAGCCTGGCGATCGAGGTGCTCTTCTACGCGTTCGTGCCGGTCGTCGTCTGGTTCGGCCAGGGCACGCCCTTTCGTCCCTGGCTGGCGGTCGCGATGGGATGCGGTTTGACGCTGGCTTCCCTGTGGTGCCATGCGATCGTGCCGCTGCCGGTGCGCGAGGTCGTGCCGGTGTCGACGAGCATCTGCCGGTTCGCGATCTGCTTCTTCATGGGCATCGTGATCGCCAAGACCGACCTTGCCCCGGCCGTGGCGGCGGTGCTGATGGCGGCGGGTCTCGTCGTGGTGGCACTGGTGCCCGCGCGGACGGGAAGCGAGGCGACCGCGGGGTTCGCGCTCTTCTACGGCGGCCTGGTCGCGACGGTCCTGCGTCCCGGTGTGCTGCAGCGGTTTTTCTCACAGCCCTTGGCGATCTGGATCGGGGAGCGTTCCTACTCGATCTTCCTGATCCACTTCACGATCTTCTACCTCACGAACTACGCCCTGTCGTTCGTCGTGCCCAGCCGGAACATGACCTACTTCCTGGCATCGCGGCTCATCGGCCTGCCGCTGGCGCTGCTGGCGGCGATGCTGCTTTTCCACCTGGTGGAACGGCGTTTCGCCCACGGCCTGGTGACGGCGGACTGCTTCTGGCCGGGCAGCTATCTCGCCAGGCAGCGCCAGGCTCGGGCCACTGTCGCGCCGGCACGGGGCGGCGCCGAAGCTCCCGTCGCCTGAGCCATCCAGCCCAGCATGGGCCGCGGTCCGGCCACCGGAATGGGCACCGCGTTCAGTACCGCGGCACGCTCGTGTCGACGTCGGTGCTCCAGGCATCGATGCCGCCCTGCATGCTCGAAACGAGCTGAAAGCCCTTTTCGCGGAGCCAGTGGGTGACCCGCAGGCTGCGGACGCCGTGATGGCAGTGGACGATGATCCGCCGGCCGCGCCACTGCTCGAGCTCGCCGATCCGCTCGGGCAGCGCTTGCATCGGCAGGAGCACCGCGCCGGCGATCCGGGCCGTGGCATGCTCCTCGGGCGTGCGGCAGTCGAGCAGGAGCATCTCTCCCGGATGCGACTCCCAGAGGAGCCTTTTCGCCTCTGGGGCGGAGATTTCCAGCGGGGCGTCGGCACTCATCGTCGGGCTCTTCGTGAGGATGCGGGTGGACGCGGGCGTTCAAACCGAGCGGCTGCCTTCTACCGTGCGACCGGCACGAGCACCAGCCGCCGCACGTCGGCGACGCTCCCGCCGGGAATCGTCGTGGCGGCCAGCGTGAGCGTGGCCGGGCCGCGGGAGAGCTCGATCCGGCCCAGCGACAGCGGCCGGAAATCCTTGTCGAACCCCTCCCCGTGGCGGCGTTCGACCCGGTCCTCGCCGCGGTTGAGCGGTGGATCCCAGCCGGGGGAGATCGTCGCCGTCACCGCGGCGTCGCCGCATCGCAGCACGACGGTCGAGCCCGCGTCGGCCTCGGGGCAGGTGTACCAGAGCACGGCCTCGTAGCTGCCGGCCGCGAGCACGTCGACCGTCCACGTGATCGAGTCGTCGGTCGTCGTCCAGTGGTTGAAGTGGGAGCAGTTGGGCGCCTTCGCGTTGCGTGCGACGCCGCCGTGCGGGATGCCGTCGCGGGCCGGCAGCTCCGTGTGCGGGCTCCCGGGGAAACCGACCGGAAACCGCTCTTCCGCGGGCGCGGGCACCGACTCCAGCACCGTTTTGCGCCAGTCGGCCGCGATGCCGGCGAGCCGGCGGGCCACGTCGGGCTCGGAGGCGGCGATGTCGCGGGTCTGGCCGGGATCGGCGGCGAGGTCGTAGAGCCGCCCCTGGGCGTCGAGCCGGTGGCTCGGGCTGCGGACGCTCACCTTGCCGCCGAAACTGGCGACGATCGTCCGCTCTGCCGCCCGCGCCGCCACCGCGCCGGCCGACGGCAGGTCGAGCAAGAGCGGCGCCAGGTCGATGCCGTCGAGCGGCTTGACCGGTCCCGGCTCGATGCCCGCGAGGCCGGCGAGCGTCGGCAGCAGGTCGATCGCGCCGGCCAGCTGCGGGATCACCGTGCCGGGCCTGATTCGGGCCGGCCACCGCAGGCAGCAGACGCTGCGGACGCCGCCGTCGTCGGTCGAGCCCTTGCGGCCCCGCATGCCGCCGCACCAGCGGCTGCTGTTGCCGCCGTTGTCGGAACAGTAGAGCACGATCGTGTCGCGGGCGGCGTCGGCGCGGTCGACCGCGGCGAGCAGCCGGCCGACGTTGGCGTCGAGGTTTTCCATCATCGCCAGCGCCGCCCGGGTGAAGGGGAGGTCCTCGCGGTCGCCGTCGGCGCCCGTCAGGCCGATCGGCTTGTCGCGAAACCGGTTCCAGTCGTCGTCGGGCACGCACATCGGTGAGTGGGGCGTGTTGAAGGCGACGTAGCAGAAAAACGGCTTGTCGGCGGCCGCCGATCGCTCGATGAAGCCGCAGGCGTGCGCCGCGATGTCGTCGGCGATGTAGCCCGAGCCACGGACGAACCGGCCGTCGTGCTCCAAGGGCGGGTCGAAATAGTCGCCCCAATGTCCTTCCGTGAACCCATAGAAGGTGTCGAAGCCGCGGGCCAGCGGGTGGTAGGGCCACTGGGTGCCGTTGTGCCACTTGCCGAAGCAGCCGGTGGCGTGGCCGGCGTCGCGGAAGACCTGGGCGAGCGTCCGCTCCGCCGGATCCATCCGCTCCTGGCCGAGCGTCACGCCACGGACGCCGCTGCGTGGGTGGTAGCGGCCGGTGAGCAATTCGGCGCGGGTCGGCGAGCAGACCGGCTGCACGCAGAACTGCCGCAGGACTGCACCGTCGCGGGCGAGCGAGTCGATGGCGGGCGTGGCCAGGCTCGTGTTGCCAACGAACGAGTAATCGCCCCAGGCGGCGTCGTCGGCGAGGATGACGAGCACGTTCGGCCGCGCCGGCGCCGCGGCCGCACCGGCTGCGAGCAGCCAGCCGACGGCGGTGGCGATCACGGAAAGGCGACAGGTGGTCGGGTGCATGGCACCACGAGGATACGGGAAACACCATGCCGCGGCACGTCCGCCCGGGGCGGGAGGCGTTTTGCGCCGGACTGGCCTTTGACCATGCGTGGCCGGCGGCGGAGAATGGACGGCTGTCGCGAAACAGGCCGAGAAGCCGGCCCTACACCGACGGGACGAAGATGCCGCAGAGCGGTCGACAGCGTGGTGCGGCCATCGCCGCAGTCGTGGCGGCCGTCGCGTTGCTGGGGGTGGGCGGTTGGTGGGCAGGCTGGTTCGGCCCGTTCGAGGATCCCCGGATCAAGGAACTGCGGCTGCTGCAGGACGAGCTGATCAGGAAGTATCCGCCCGAGCGGGGGCCGCAGTCGCTGGCCGAGGCGGCCGAGCGGGCGGCGGCGATCGGCGGCTTCATGCTGAAAGTCCAGGCCCTGCCGGCCGAATTGCGGCCGCAGGCGATCCAGTCGGGCCGCGCCGCCATGCTGCGGATCGTCGACACGAAGGCGCAGGCCTACTTCGCCCTGCCAGCCGCCGAGCGACAGCAGTTCCTCGACGCCGAGATCAGGCAGGGTGAGCTGATGCGGCAGGCGTTCGAGGCGGGCAAGACGGCGCTGAAGTGGGCGGGCCTTGGCGGCCGCGGCGCGGGCAAGGACAAATCCCCGGGCGGCGGCGGTCCGACCGGCGGTTCGCAGGACGACCGCAACCGCTGGCGGAAGAGCATGATCGACATGACCACCCCCGCGCAGCGATCGCGGATCACGGAATACATCGGTGCCATCGAGGTCCGCCGGCATCAGCTGGGCCTGCCGCCGGCGCCATTCGGCCCCTGAGTGCGTTGCCGGTGCCGATGGATCTCAGGAGCATCTGACAAACGTGCGCCGATGTCCCGGCGGTGAGCGGTCCAGACCGATCGCGCTCCACGTAACCCGACATCGCTCGAGGGTCGGTTCCCGGGTGCACGGCGGGGAGATGACGACCGCTGGGGCCCCCCAGCCGGCGGTCGCCCTCCGCGGTCAGGCAGCGGCCGCCGGCGTTGTCCGGCCGAGGATCAGGTGGAGCGCCGGGCCGGCGGCCATCGTCGTGATCACGCACATCAGCACGCAGGCCACGAACAGCCGCAGGTCGATGAGTTCGGCGTCGAACGCAGCGGCCGCCATCACGATCCCCAGGATGCCGCGGGCGTTGAGCCCGCAGCCCACCGCGAGGGCCTGCCGGTCGTCCATGCCCGCCAGCTTCCCGCCCGCGTAGACGCCGGTGATCTTTCCCAGGAACGCCACGGCTGTGATCAGGGCGACCAGCCACGGGTCGAAGCCCTCGATGAAGTCGGCCGAAATGGCCATCGACACGAAGAAAATCGGAGTGAACACGGCGAATGCAAAGTCTCCGATGATCTCGAACGGCCGTGGGTGCCGCGCGTACACGCCCGATAGCGCGATGCCCACGACGAACGCCCCCAGGAACGAATGCAGACCGAGATGCTCCGATCCGGCCGCGCCCACGAGCGCCAGCAGCACGATGCACGAGATCGATCCGGACGGCTGCGGCAGCCGCGACTCGGCCCAGTCCATGAGCCGCGGCAGGACGAACCGGCCCAGCAGGAGGATCCCGCCGATGAACACGAACACCATGGCGAAGATCGCCAGGCCCTGGCCCCGGCCGGCGGCGTGGGGGCCGAACTCGGCGAGGATCACCGCGAACAGTCCCCAGCCCACCAGGTCGTCGACGAGCGTCGCCGACATGATCGTCCTGCCGAGGTCGCTCTTGAACAGGCCCATGTCCATGAGGATCCGCGCGATCACGGGATTGGCCGAGAGCGACAGGATCGAGCCCATGAACAGCGCCGTCGAGAACCGATCCTTCTCCGTCACGCCGATCACGCCCGGAAACGCGTAGCACATCAGGAATCCCAGCACGAGCGGCACGAACGTGCCGATGGACCCGACGGCCAACGCCTGGCGACCGCTGCGGCGCAGTTCGCCGGCGTTGATGTCGAGTCCGATCGTGACGATGAAAAAGAGCATGCCCACCCGCGCGATCGCCGAGCGGGCGTCGGTGATCGGCCCCGATGACGGGAAAAGCCAGGCGAACAAGTCTGGTGCGACCCTGCCGAGGACGGTGGGGCCGAGCACGAGGCCGCCCGCGATCTCCCCCACGACCGCCGGCATCCCGATCCGCCGCGCCGCCTGCCCCAGCACGACCGCCACGGCGAGCATCGCGGCCAGGTGCAGCGACAGGAGCGTCCAGTTCGCGGGGGTCATCGGACCGATCGTCCCGGGGGCCATGGCGACCCGCCCGGCTCTGGCGGCGCGGGCGTATCCTGCCGATAATACTTGTTCGAACAACAGTTGTCCAAACGCTTTCCAGGCAGGAGATTCGCCACCATGTCTGCCACAGCACGTCAGCTGGCCGCGGTCCAGCCAGCCGGGCTCTTCGACTCGCTCGAGCAGGAGGCCTACCTGCAGCTGTGGCGGACCTACGACCGCCTGCGGGAGCTCGACGAGCGGGTGTTCGCGCGGCATGGCATCACCGCGCAGCAGTACAACGCCCTGCGGGTGCTACGGTCGGTGCATCCCGCCGGCCTGGCCACGGCGGCGCTGGGCGGCCGGCTCGTCTCCCGGGCGCCCGACATGACACGGCTGCTCGACAAGCTCGAGGAGCGGGGGCTCGTGCGGCGGCGCCGGCGGGACGACAACCGCCGCGTGGTGGAGGCGTGGATCACGCCCGCCGGTGCGACGCTCGTGCAGCGGCTGGCCAACGCGGTGCGGAAGTGCGGCCGCGACCAGCTCGGCCACGTGAACCGCCGGACGCTGCGGACGCTGATCGGCATCCTCGAGCGGGCGCGGCGGCCCCACGAGTCCGATGATGCCGCGACGGCCTGGCCCGGAGGCGGGCGTTAGGCCGAAGCCAGGTCACGGCGCCCGCATGGCGGCCAGGAGGTCGGCGCAGTCGTCCACGCTCATGAGCGTCTCGAGGCCCGTCGGCATGAGCGACGTGGGCGACGAGGAGAGCTCGTCGACGTCGGCCCGCCGTAGCACCCGTTCCGCGCCGCCGGCCGAGCGGATCGTCAGCGACGTCGGTGTCTCGGCGACGACCAGGCCGCTCACCGCGGTGCCGTCGACCAAGACCGCCACGGTCATGGCATACCGCTGCTCGACGGCGCGGTGGGGATCGAAGATCGCCTCGACGAGCTGCGCCGCCGGCTTGCCGCCGACCGCCGCGAGATCGGGCCCGACCTCCACCCCCAGGCCGCCGAGCCGGTGGCAGGCGGCGCAGCCGGCCCGCCGGAAGACGGCCCGCCCGCGGGAGGCATCGCCGGGTTTTTCGGCCGCGGCCAGGTAGCGGCCGACCACCTTCTGCCGATCGGGCTCGTGGCCGGTGATGGCGGGCGGTTTTTCGACCGGCCGTGCCGGCGACGTCGCGGCGGCCTTGGCCAGCGCGGCAAGGAGCGCCTCTTCGGCGGCGGCGAGCGAGCCGCTGCCGGCGGCCACGAGCGCCGCGCCGCGGACGCGGGGCCAGAGCGGGCCGAGCGCCGCGAGCAGATCCTCGCGCGGCAGGAGGCCCAGGGCATGCAGCGTGAACAGCGCCTGCACGCGGACCGGGCCCGCCGCGGCGTCGGCCAGCGAACGCACGGCGGCCTCGTCGTCGAGCCGGCCGGCCTCGATCGCCAGCCGCTGGGCGGTGTCGCGGGCCCAGCCGTTGGCCGATGCGAGGCTCACGGCGGCGGCGCGGGTCGGCAGGCCGGCCGGCGCGATCCGCCAGATGCGGCCCATCGTCTCGCCGCCGCGGAGCTGCATCCGCCGTGCCATCTCCGCCGGCACCCATTCCGGATGCTCGAGCACCAGCCGGTACATGTCGACGACGTAGACCGCGCCGTCGGGGCCGGTGCGGGCCATGACGGGCCGGAACCAGCGGTCATCGCTGGCGAGGAACTCGCGGCCGGCGTCGGCGGGATGCCGCCGCGCGACGATCGTGTCGCCGGAGTAGTCGAGCACCCGCCGGAGGACGAGGTTGTTGGCCGGCTCGCAGATGAACATGACGTCGCGGCCCTCGTCCCCGAAGGCCTCGTCGCGGTAGGGCAGGGGATTGCAGCCCGAGGTCAGCGTGTCGGTCGCGCTGATCTGGTTGAGCCGCCGCACGGGCGGCCCCACGGGAAACACGCGGCGGTCGGGCGTCAGGTCGGCGCGGACGGAGGCCACGACCAGCTCGGGATGCCGCTCCAGGTGGCTCATGGGCAGCCAGTAGTGCCAGCCGGGGTTGGCGTTGTTGTTGCCGAACCAGTTGCCGAAATCGTCCCGCCATTTCCCGCACTGGGTGCAGCCGGTCTCGAGGCGGAAGTCGCCGGTCCGCGGGTCGAAGCGGAAGTCGCTGCGGCCGAGCGCGACCCGCGAGCCGGTCCGCAGGCACTCGATCTGGCCGCCGCTGTCGCCATTGGCTCCGTGCAGCCAGCCGTCGAGCCCCCAGCAGAAGCCGTTGACGAGGTGCTGCGGATTGCCCGCCGTGAACCCCGTGAACCACGGCTCGCGGCGATCGCAGCGGCCGTCGCCGTCGTCGTCCTTGGCGTAGAAGATGTCGGGGATGTTGGCGATGAACACGCCCCCCTTCCAGCAGGCCAAGCCGGTGACGTGCCGCAGCCCGTCGAGGAACAGCGTCGCCGACTCGTAGCGGCCGTCGCCGTCGGCGTCCTCGAGGATCCGCACGCGGCCGGCCCGCAGCGGTCGGTCGGCCCCCTCGCCCGGCACGCCGTCCCGCCAGGTCACGCTCCCGTCGCGGGTGGCCTCCCCTTCCGCAAACGGATAGTCGCCCATCTCCGCCACCCACATTCTTCCCCGCTCGTCCCAGTCGATGAACACCGGATCCATCACCAGCGGCTCCGCGGCGGCGAGCGTCACGGTGAATCCATCGCGGACCCGCATCGTGGCCCGCGACTCTGCCGGCGCTTTGGGCGGAGGGCCCGGCACCCGCAGCAGGTCCTCGAACGTCATCCGCACGTCGCCGGCTCGCATCACGCCCCCGGCGAACGACACGTCGCCGCCCGTGAGCGGGGGCAGGGCGTCGGCGTCGCCGGGCCGGCCCTCCCGCATCACCCGCGTCCAGCCGGTCTTCCATTCGAGCGCGTCGCGGGCCTTGTCGGGCGGCACGAAGAGGTAGACACCGTAGCCCGCCTCGTTCGACACGACGATGTCCTCGTGGCCGTCACCGTCGAGGTCGACCCGCCACACGCCCCGGCCGTCGCGGGCCAGGTGGGGGAGCTGCGGCGACGCGGCGGCGGGCGGGTCGGCGGCGCGGCCCGCCGCGCAGGCGGCCGCGACGAGCAGGATCGCGATGCGCGTGAACCGGTTCATCGCCCTTGACCCTCTCATGAAAGAAGGCTCACTTCCCGAGCCGGTCGAGCACGTTCCGCGTGATCCGCTCGACGACGGGATCCCTGCCGCGCAGGCCGTGGGCCCAATCGGTCGATCCGACCGTCACGACGGTGCCGCCGCGGGTGTAGCTGCCGAGCACGGCGGCCCCGACGCGGTCGGGCGGAAAGCGGTCGTAGAAGAGCGCGTCGTCGGGATGCCACTTCGCCGGGCAGCTCGCCAGGATCGCGAAACCCTCCGGCGTGCCGTCGCGGTGCGTCGGCACCGGCAGGCCGTCCCGCATCTCGAACTCGCAGCCGTCGCACTCGTAGCCCACGATCGTGTCTTTGCCGCCGAAGGCGTCGCCCCGCGTGAGGTTCGTCCCGGCGAAGAGCCAATGCTCCGGGCGATGCACGGTATAGGCCGCCGGGCCGTCCATGAACTGTCCGTGGCTGCGGTGGTAGCCGCCGAAGAGGAAGCCCACGCCGGTGAGCCGGTTCTCCGGCCGGTTCACGAGGTGGTGGCTCCAGAGCGTCGAGAGCAGGGCATGGTCGCCCGAGGGATAGACCGGGTCCATGACGAGCCGCTGCTTCCAGCAGACCAGCGCCGCGCCGTCGTCCTCGCTGCGCACCTGCCAGCAGCAGGTGTTGCCGCTGAAGAAGGCGGCGTTGCCCCCCTTGGCGATGAAGGCCTCGAGGTGATCCCGCATCGGCGCCGACCAGTATTCGTCGTGGCCGACGCTGAGCACGAGCCGGTAGGCGGCCAGGTCTTCCGGATGCGACTCGAGGTCGGCATTGGCCGCGTAGTCGAGCCGATAGCCGTTGGCCTCCGCCCAGGCAACGAACGGCTCCTCCCAGCGGGGAAACTGGCTGGCGGGCGGCCGCAGGAACGACACGCGGTGCCCCTGCACACCGGCTCGGCCGTTGTAGGCGTAGAGGCTGTAGCCGCCCCAGTTGTTGTAGGCGTTGTAGGTGTTGGTCGCCAGCTGCAGGAGGATCCGCGAGTCGACGCCGGGCCGCGCGGCTCGCACCACGAAGAAGCACGTCGCCTGCACGCTCCTCCGCCCGCGCTCGACGTACTTGCCGCCAGCGTCCTCCGCCCGCAGCGTGATCTGGTAGTAGCCGCTCCGCCACGACGCGGGCACCGGCAGGTCGAGCAGCGCCGGCCAGCCGCAGCCGTGCGACGAGGCGTTTTCGGGAATCACCGCCGCGCGGCCGGTGACGTCGGCCTTGGCGAAGACGACCTCCTTCGTCGCCCCCAGCCGGGCGATCTCCACCGCGAACGTCGGTGCCGTCGTCGACACGTGCAGCGAGAGCGTCTCGCCGGCCTTGTAGCTCGTGCGGCCCGCGTAGCCCTCGATCGCCAGCGGCACCGGATCCGACGCGTCGGCGGCGAACCCAGGCGTGCACACAAGCAGGGCGAGGATGACGCCGGCACCGATCGCGGTGCCCCGCCGAGCCGCTCTCGGATCCATGGGTCGATGCACTCCGCGCGTGACAAGACGGGACGAGTGTGGATCAGCCGGCGTGAGTCGGCCAGTATACTCCCCGGCCGACGGCGGCCGCCGCGGAAGCGCACGTCAACCGCCGGCCGTGACCGTCACGAAAAACGCGCCGCACAGCGGCTCGTCGGCGGCGTCGGCGAACCAGGCCTCGAGGGTGGTGACGCCGGCGGGCAAGTCCAGCCGCACCACCGCCGCCTTCGCCTGCGGGTCGGCCGCGGCCTGCGCCTCGCGGCCGGCGATCTTCACATGAGCCCGCGCGATCGCCGGAAAAGCCCGCACCGGCGCCGGCTGCTTCTTCGCGGGCTGCTCGCCGCGGAGCTCGGCTGTGGCGCCCAGCGCGGCGTCGGCCTTGGGCGGCCAGCGGCGCAGCGCGAACTCGTAGGTGCCCGGCCGCTCCACGCGAATGTGCCAGCGGCCGCCCGTCGGGCCGCCGACCGCCTCCGCCACGAAGCCGACGTTGTCGGCGTAGATGTCCTGCCAGTCGCCGCTGGTCAGCTCCACGACCGGCTGCTCGGCCGCACCCAGGCTCTGCGGCACGAACTCGCCCACCATCTTCTCGACGCCCTGCCACCAGGATTCGTAGTCGCCGCGGAGGCGGGCCACGATCTCGGGATGATCCGCGGCGCGGTTGTGCGCCTGGGCCCGGTCGGCCGAGACGTCGTAGAGTTCGACGCCCTTCACGAGCCGCCACGGGCCACGGATGACGCAGGCCTCGTGCTTCGCCGGCGTCTGGCCGTATTGGACGACGAGCGTGCGCTCGGGCAGGGCGGCCGGGTCGCCGCGGAGCAGCTTCGCGAGGCTCGCGCCCGCGTAGGCCGCGTCCGCGGGCGGCCGCACCGGCTGCGGCACGCCGCAGAAATCGCAGAGCGTCGGCAGCAGATCGGTGTTTTGCGTCGGCACGTCGACGTCCCGCGGCACGCCGAGCCCGCCGCGTGGCCAGCGGATCCAGCAGGGCACGCGGTGGCCGCCCTCGTAGTAGGTCGTCTTGCCGGCCCGCAGGCCGGCGTTGAACGTCTTCACGCCCGCCGTGCCGCCGTTGTCGGTGAGGAAGACCACGATCGTGTCGTCGCGGAGCCCCTCCGTGGCGAGGAAACGGTCGAGGTCACCGAACCGGGCGTCGACGTGGGCGATCATCCCGAAGAAGCCAGCGGGCAGCCCCGGCCGCCGGTAGGGCTCGATGGAGGGCTCGAGGTCGATGTGAGGGGCGTGCGGCGCGTTGGTCGGGATGTAGCAGAGGAACGGCTTGCCCGCCTCCCGCTGCCGCTTCATCCAGCGCATCGCCTCGTCGAACCACAGGTCGGTGCAGTGGCCTCGATACGGCTCCTCGACGCCGTTGCGAAAGCAGCGGCCGTCGACCAGCGGCCAGCCGGCCTCGGGCGTGCTGTGCAGCTGGCCCCAGCCGAGGTGGTAGACGCTTTCCTGAAAACCCTTGTCGTGCGGGCGGTGCGGATACGAGTCGCCGAGGTGCCACTTGCCGAAGATGCCGGTGGCGTAGCCGGCGCGTGCCAGGATCTCGGGGAGCGTCGGCAGGCCGGGTCGCAGGAAGGTGCGGCCGGCGGTGACGGACGTGGCCCCGTTGCGCAGCGCCGCCAACCCCGTGAGCAGCTGCCCGCGGGTGGGGCTGCACATCGGCGCGACGTGGAAGTCGGTGAGCCGCACCGCCTCCCCGGCGAAGGCGTCGAAGTGGGGCGTCTGGAGGACGGGATTGCCGGTGAACGAAAAATCGCCGAGACCCTGGTCGTCGGTCATCACGATGACGACGTTGGGCCGGGCCGGCGCGGCTGCGACGGGCCGCGCGGCGTCGAGGCCACCTGCGTGCGCGAGCATCCAGACGGCGATTCCGGCGGCGAGCCGTGGACAGCGGCCGGGCGAGGGGTGGCGGTGGTGGCGCATGGGATCATCCGGGAGTTGGATTGGGCTCGTTCTACGAGCCGGCTGTGAAGGACGTGCCAGGAGTGTATCTGGCGTCCGCCGGCGGCAGCCGATCAGCCCGAATGTCGGGCGTCGGCGTCGGCGGCCCGCTCGCTGCCAAGGCCGGCGGGTGCCGAGTCAGCGTCCCGTCGACCGCCGGGGCCGTTCGACCGCCGGCAAGGCCGCCGACCAGTTGACGCCATACATGGCGAACGCGGTCGTCAGTGCGGACCCGCTGGCCGGCGTCCGACCGTCGGCGGAGCCGGCCACTCGGGCTGCCCCGACCGTGCCCGCCGCCAGTGCCGAGAAGGCCAGCCGCAGCTGGTAGACACCGGTCGAGCCGGCCGCTCCTGAACCGGCCGTCGCCGGCACGTAGGAGCGATTGCCGAATCCGGACACACCCACGTAGTAGGTGCCGGATCCGGACACCTTTCTGGCGAGGTAGCTGTCGGTGGTGCCCCCAGAGTCGTCGTTTGCGGCGACCTGGCGACCCCGCGAGTCGAAGAGCCGCACGAAGCTGTCGAGCGTGGAGGATCCAGGCAACGTGACGGCGTCGATGTCGATGACGATCGTCTGGCCGGCGACGAGCGTCACCCGGTAGAGGTCGACGTCCTTGGTTCCCCAGCTGCCGTCGCCGACGGCCCCCGCCAGCCGGATCTCGCCCGCGGTGATGCCGACCACGGCGGCCGTGGACAGCGAGTCACCGGCATCGACGAGTGTGGCGGCTTGCGTCATCCAGGTGTCGGTCACCGATGCGGTGAGCGACACGCCGTCCGTCGAGACGATGCCACTGCCCGAGGCTTTGAGCGCGAGCGTGTAGGTGCCAGCGGAGGCGGTGGCGGCGTCGAGTCCGTTGATCGTCCAGCGGACGTTGTCGGCGGTGGTGACGGTGATCCCGGACAGCGGCACGGACGAGCCGTCGCGCACCAGCGACAGGTCGGCAGGATCGAAGCCTGTCACCGGCCGGTCGAACACCACCAACACGGCACCGACGGACGTCGTGCGCGGGTCGGGCGACACGTCGACGATGTCGGCTGCCGGGGCCGGCAGCGCCACCGTAAACGTGGCGGCATAGCTGCCCGTGGTGGTGCCCGCTCCGCCGCTGCCCGCCGTGGTGGCCGAGTAGGCCGAGTTGGCGTAGGACGAGATTCCCACGTAATAGGTGCCCGCCGCCGGGGCGGTGAAGGAGACGAGGCTGTCGAGCGAACCGGCGTCGTCATTGGCAGCCAGCTGCCGTCCGGCGGCATCGAACACCCGCAGATACGAGTCGAGCGGCGAGCCGATCGACTGGGCGTCGATGTCGACGGTGAGCGTGCCGCCGGCGGGCATGGCCACGGCGAACAGGTCGACGTCGGCCGTGCCATACGTGCCGTCGCCCACCGTGGCGGCGAGCGACGCCCGGCCTCCCGTGAGCGCCACGGCCGCGGCTGTGGCGATGGAGTCGTTGGCCTCGTATGGACCGTTCGCCGCCGGCGGCGGGGGCGGGGGCGCGCCCACCAGGGCGGTGATCGCCGCAGCGGCGTTCACGACCCCTCCGGTGGCCACCTTGCCGGCGAGGCCCGCCACGGGCGTCGCGGTGGAGAGGATGGCCGAGCGGATCTGGTCCGCCGTGGCGTCGGGCTTGGCCGCCTTCAGCAGCGCCACGACGCCCGTCACGTGCGGCGTCGCCATCGACGTGCCGCTGTAGGAGGAGTAGGTGTTGTTGGGGGTCGTCGAGAGAATGCCGACGCCCGGCGCGGCGACGTCGACGCTCGTCGCCCCGTAGTTGGAGAAGGATGCGAGGCGGTTCGACGAGTCGGTGGCGGCCACCGCGATGATCGAGCCGCTCGTGTAGCTGGCCGGATACGACGCGGTCGCGTCGTTGTTGAGGCCGTCGTTGCCCGCGGCCGCGACGAACAGGATGCCGGCCGATCCGCCCGCGGTGATGGCGTTTTGCAGGCTCGAGGAGAAGCCGCCGCCCCCCCAGCTGTTGTTGGTGGCGACGACGTTCGCGCCGAAGTCGCGGCGCATCCTCGTGGCGTAATTGATCGCGGCGATCGCGGCGCTCGTCGTGCCGCTGCCGCTGGCGTCGAGGAATTTCAGCCCCATGATCGACACCTGCCAGTTGACGCCGGCGACACCCGTGCCGTTGTTGCCGACGGCACCGATCGTGCCGGCGACGTGCGTGCCGTGGCCCTGATCGTCGAAGGGATCGGCGTCGTTGTTGGCGAAATCCCAGCCGTAGATGTCGTCGACGTAGCCGTTGCCATCGTTGTCGATGCGGTCGCCGGCCACTTCACGGGGGTTCGTCCAGACGTTGGCGGCGAGGTCGGGATGCCGGTAGTCGATGCCGGTGTCGATCACGGCGACCACGACGGAGCGGGATCCGGTGGTGACGTCCCACGCCTCCGGGGCGTCGATGTCGGCGTCGGCGAGGCCGCCGGTTTGGGCGGTGTTGTTGAGGCCGTAGAGCCGGTTGAACGAGGGATCGTTGGGGAGCGCCGACGCCGAGATCATCCGGTCCGGCTCGAGGCCGTGAACGCCGGCCGCGGCGGCCCAGCCGCGTACATCGGCCACCGAGGCGCCCGGCGTCGTGAGCGAGTAGAACCCCTCGCCAAGCGACCGCGACTGCCATCCCGACCGGAGCTGCGGCGCATCGGCTCCAGCGGACTGGACGATCCAGCCGTCGGTGCGGGAGTCGACCGGAAGCCCATCCCACTCGATCCGGCAGATGCTCGCCGCCCGGGCCAGGTCGGCGGCCATGGGCGTTCGCGATTCCAGCCGCTCGATCGCCGGGAGCGACCGGCGACGGCCTGCGGTCCGACCGCGAGTCGTTCGCGTGCTTCTCGTCGACGTGGTGCTCGGGAAGCCCGTTCCCGACTGCCGTCCGCTGCGGTTCATGGGAGGCCTCCTTCGCAGTCGACCGTCGTTCCCCCGGCTGAGATCATTCCGCCCCGCAGCCACCCGCGGGAACGGATGTCCGGGAGATCTGCATTCCGCGTGCCAGATGCCTGCAATCGGTGAATTGCCCGGGAAAGGTCCGGCATTGGCGGCAGCGGCCCGGCTCGGCCGCGGGAAACCTCCGCCGCATTTTGCACCTCCTGCGGCAGCGCGTTGCATTTTTGTCCGCTCCGCGCCGGGTGGAAGGCCGGTAGGATCGTGACGATTTCGTGGCTCCCGCCGTCCTCGGCCTTCCGCACATGCACCCCCAAGCCCACCGAGCCATCGTCGTCACGGGAGGTCCAGGCGGGGGCAAGACGACGGCGCTCGACCTGTTTCAGCGGGAGCTGAAGTCGGCGGTGAAGATCGTGCCGGAGGCGGCGACGCTGCTCTTCGGCCACGGACTTGGCCGGGATGTGGGCGAACGCGACCCGCTGCCACTCCAGCGGGCGATCTACCGGATGCAGACCGGGCTCGAAGACATCTTTCGCGACTGCTATCCGCAGCGGCTGCTGATCTGCGATCGCGGCACGCTCGACGGCCTCGCCTACTGGCCGGGCGACGAGGCCGGCTACTTCGCCAGCCTCGGCACGACCTACGAGCGGGAGGCGGCCCGCTATGGCGCGGTGATCTTCTTCCAATCGGCGGCGATCCACGGCGAGGACGTGCGGAGCAACAACCCCTACCGCTCGGAGGATTCCCGCACCGCGGCGGCCCTCGACGAGCGGCTGAAGCGGGTGTGGGAACGGCACCCGGGCTTCCGCTACATCCCCACGGAGGCGTCGTTCATGCGGAAGATCAACGCGGGACTGGCGGCGATCACCCGCGCCATCGAGACGATGCAGGCCGCGCCGGGTGGCTGACGAGGCGGATCGTGCCGGCCCGTTCGGCATCGGGGGGCAGGCCTCGTGCGCACCCCCCGATGTTTCCTCCGTGCCGGCCGGGGGCAGTGGCGGCTAGTGCGCATCCCGGTTTGGTGGAGCGACGGCTTCGGGGCGGCAAAAGTCTCGTCGCGTGGGCCGAGGCGGCCCAAAGCTCCTCGAGCGTTCGCCGACCCCTCGCCTGCGTCTCCAGGTTTGCCAAGTCGTCGCTCCAGCTAAACCAGATGCGCTCTAGGGACGCGACACGCCGTAACGTCTCAGCGTGCTGGCAAGCGACTGCGGGCTGACGCCGAGGGCGGATGCCGCCTGAGGCAGGCTGCCGCCCGCGCGGCGGATCGCTTCGACGACCAGCATCCGCTGCCACTCGGCCAGTCGCAGCGTGCCGGTCTCCGCCACGGCCGAGCCGATCGGCGACGCCGACTCAGGGGCCTGCGACTCGGCCAGAACGAAGTGCCACAGGGT
>JBIJCD010000294.1:0-4911 GCA_044344895.1 Pirellulales bacterium
CAAAAGTCTCGTCGCGTGGGCCGAGGCGGCCCAAAGCTCCTCGAGCGTTCGCCGACCCCTCGCCTGCGTCTCCAGGTTTGCCAAGTCGTCGCTCCAGCTCAACCAGATGCGCTCTAGTGGCCCACGGCCTCGAGCGCGGGTGCGCGGGCCGCGGCGAGCGGGGCGGCGCCGTTCCCGCCGTGGCCGTTTCCGTCCCGCCCGGCGGCCAGGCAGATCCGTTCCCACACCTCGCGGCGGTGGATCGGCATCCGGTCGTCGGATTCGAATCCCAGCCGCACCCTACCGCCGCTCACCTCGAGCACGGTGACGACCAGCGTCACCTCGAGATCCCCGGGACGGCCGATCACCACGCTTTCACGAGTCTTCCTGGTCAGCACCAACATATGCCACCTTCTTCATGGTTGCGGATCCATCCGGATAGGTACGTTTGCGAAGGGCGTTCCTGCCCTGCGCACCACTCACGCCATCGATATGGAGATGCGCATCGACCGGGACGCCCAGCGTCGGCAGGCCCGTGCCCAAGAAAAACACGTCGACCGTCGCCCGCGTTGTCAGGGTCTTGAGCACGCTGCCCGTCCGCTGGTCCACATGGGCCACCGCTCCGCGGAGCGACACGCCCGTGCACGCGCGGACATGGCTGCAGAGCGCGGGCAGCCCGTTGTCGAACAGATACCGGTGGTAGGCCTCCACCTTCGCCATGCCGCCCGTTCCATCCGCGGCCACCCGCCGTTCAGTCGGCGAGAATGCCTCGTGAATGGTGAGCACCAGCGAGTCGCCTTCCGTCGCGACGACGATGCTCGTCGGCACCCTGCCCATGAGGAGGTGCTCGAACGTGCCGGCTGCCTGCGCCACGCTGCGTGCCAACCGTCGGCGGGCCTCGTCCTGCTCGAGGCACGGGTTCTCGACGCAGACATTCTCGACAGGGGAATTCATGGGCGTTCCTTCCTCGGGCGTTACCGCCGGCCCAGGGCTCTCGGGCCTGCGTGTGAAAACAAAAAAGGCCGGCACGAGAGCCAGTCCCGGGCGGATGTGCCCGGAACACGCTCTCTTGCCGGCCTACGCTGCCGCGCACCTTCCGGCTCTGGCCGGACTGCCCGCGGGCTCGTCTTCCGTCGATTGCGAACCGTCGAGGAGCGGCGCACCGCCTGGTGCCACCGCCCTTCCTCTGCACCTTATGGCCGCGTGCCGCGGAAGGCAACAAAAATCTTCGGCGGGCAGTCGTCTGCCGTCATTTGCGCTTCGTCGCCCGCAGGACGGGCTCCGCGCTCAGGGTGAACACGAACACCTCCTCGCCGGACACGGTGCTGACGTCGTGGTGCATGCTCGCGCACCGCATGTCGCTGGCGGATTCGATCATCGCCTGGAGGCGGTCCCGTGATGCCTCCACCAGATGCGTGCGGACGCTCTTGAGCAGGTCGCGGCCCCGCTCCGCGGGCAGCACGGCGGCGAGGCTGGTTTCGGCCGCCGACAGGATGCCGTGTAGCCGCACGAGCAGCAGGTCGCCGATCAGATGCGACCGGATCTCCTTCGGCCCGCGGCCCATGAAATCCTGCATGAAGCGGGTGATGCCTTCGCAGACGGCGGCCTCGATTTCACCCTGGGTTTTCATGACTGCGAACCCCGGCGTGGCGATGCGAATCCGACGGTATGCGGAGCGATATTGCCACCACGTGTCCTGCCGGGCGGCAGTCGATCTGGCGGGCTGGCGAAGCTCTGCGCGGCGAATTCGCCGCACGCGACCGCGTCCCTCGTGTTCCCATTGTATGCTGGCGAAGAGAGCGACACCACGAACGGGCCGCGTTTCTGCAGCCCCGGGAGCCAGTCACATGAGTGCGTCCGCCGCCGCGGTGTCGAAGGAACTCGCCGAGATCGCGATGGCCATGCAGGCATCGCGCACGGGCCATTCACCGAAGGCCGTGACCGTGGTCGCCAGCGACGAGACCGTGGTGGTCACGCTGCACGAGGCACTGACGCCGGCCGAGAAGATTCTCGCCCGCAGCGAACGCGGGGCCTCGCAGGTCGAGGACTATCACCGGGCGCTGTTCGCGGTGTCGTGCGAGGAACTGCGGAAGGAGATCCAGCGACTGACCGGCCGCAAGGTGCGGGAGGCCGCCGTGGTCGTCGAGCCCGCGACAGGCGCGATCGTCCATGCCTTCACCAGCGGCACCGTGGTGCAGATCTTCCAGCTCGAGCCCCACGGCGTGGCGACGCAGGTCTCGGCGGGCGTGCCCGCGTCGGCCGAGCCGCCGGGTTGACGCCGGCGGCGAGCAGCGGCGTTGGGCCTGCGCGGCGATAGGTGTGCCGTCGGCGTGTCGACTGTGAAAGCCGAACCAGTCTGCGGCGGAGAGGGCGTCCGGCACGACCTTCTTGAACTCGTCGGGCGTGTCCCGAGGGCGCGTCTGCGCTCACCACCTCTCCGCATCCCGATCCAGGTCGTGTGAGAGAATCTTCGGTCACCGACCTCCTCCCAAACGGGGAGGGAGGTCGTTCGTCGACGCGTCGATCGGGGGCGTGCTACGATCCCCGCCACTCGGCCTTTTCCCGCCGACCTTCCCTCCCTTGAAAAAGGTGTTGCTCTCCATGGTGCGTCCAATGACTGCTCTCTTCGTGTTCGTGTTGGCGTCGGTCGCGGCGGCTGTTTGCCCCATCGCCCGCGCCCAATCGGCTGGGACCGGAACACCGGCTCAGGACGCCGCCGTCGAGTCGCGTATCAAGGAGCTGTCGATGCAGTGGTCGACCGCGATCCTCAAGAAGGATGCCGCGATCCTGGAACGGATATGGGCTCCCGACTTCGTGTATGTCGAGCCCTCGGGTGAGCGATTCACCAAGGCTGACGGGATCGCCGCGCTGAAGACGGGCAAGGAGCAACCCACCCTCTCCGAGCCCACCTCGATCGACGTGCGAGTGTATGGCGGTGGCACGGTGGCGGTGGACATCGGCGATTACCGGGAGGCCGGCAAAGACAAGGATGGCAAGCCCTACGATCGACGGTCGCGGTTTACCAACGTGTGGGTGCTCAAGGATGGGGCCTGGCGGTGCGTCAGCGCGCACGCATCGGTGCTCGAACCAGGGCGTGTTGTCCAATAAGAGTGGCTCGTGAACGAGAAGCCCGTCTATCGGCTGTACTGCGAAGAAGGCCACGGCGACGGAGAGACTTCAGGTTCGTGAAGCTTGGGTGCTGGTGCAACACGCCATTGAGACATGGAGCATGGAATCAGCCCTCGCACAAGCACTGGTACAGAAACCGGGAAGGGGTCAATCGGCATCGGGCTGATGGGGCCGTTCATCGGGACGTGAAACAGGATCGGGCACCGCCGGCCGGGCGTGGGCGGCGTCAGCCGATCTCGACGAAGGGCGCGGTGCAGGCACGGGCGATCTGCTCGTCGAGGGGGATCCCGATCCGCAGGAGGCCGCGATTGGGGCGAAACGCCTCCGCCGGCGCGAGCGGAGG
Organism: Pirellulales bacterium; assembly: GCA_044344895.1. GTDB lineage: Bacteria > Planctomycetota > Planctomycetia > Pirellulales > UBA1268 > CAMCQY01. The sequence continues at coordinate 3,452 of JBIJCD010000294.1, forward strand.
GAGTCGGTCCGTGAGACAGTCATCGCGGACGAAGAAGGCGTTCGTACCCGACGAGTCGCAGCCCACGAGGCTCGCCCCCTTGCGGCCTGCCAGCCGCGCAAGCGCTGTCAGCGACGCGCCGGCGTAGGCGAAGTGATGCGGCGCGTCGTCCGTCGGCCGCCCCGACTCGGCGTAGGGCATCGACAGCGACAGCGTCGGCCCGAGTGCCGCGTTGTATTCCACGACCGTGACCCGGGCCGACACGCGGTCGAGCGACTCCCAGAACCAGTAGTCGTTGCCGTCCACGTCGATCGACAGGAGGTCGATGTCGGCCGGCGTGCCGTGCTCGAGGAGCAGCGGCTGGAGCGTGTCGCGGGTGAGGAACGCCCGCACGGCCCGCGCGGACGACGCGCCCGCCGCGCGGTTGAAACGGTCCACCTGCCAGTCGGAGGCGTCGAGGAACAGTCCGGCGAACCCTTCGTGGAGCACCAGTCGCAGTGAGTTGCTCTCGTTCGTCGAAAAGCCGAACTCCACGAACTGCCGCGATCGGAAGCCAATCTCGGCGAAGATACGCCGCAGGATGCCGTCCTCGCCGTTCTGCGAGAAGAGCCGGTATTCGAACCGCTCCAGACCGGGGAGGCCGTCCCGATCCCGCCCGAGCCAGTCGGAGAGGTCCGGCCGCCGCCAGATCCGCCGCACCCGCCACATGACCAGCGGCATCGGCACGCGGCGCCGGACCACATGGCGGATCGGGGCTGTGAGCCGCTTCAAAAGGAATCGCGCCCGATCGAGCATGCACGGCATCCGTGTGTGAGCGGAAGAGCGAGACTCCGGCTCGGGGTTGGCAAGGGTCTCGTCGTGGTGGGCTGTGGCTGCCCAAGGCTCCTCGAGCGGTCGCAGACCGCATCGCCTCCCCGGCGCCGGGCTCTGAGCCGACGCACGATTCGAAAAGGATAGGTCGGCCAATGGCGCTTCGGCAAGCGTCGTGCCCCCCTCCCCACATCCTGCCCCAGCTCTTGTGAGAGAATCCTTGTGCTCCGACTGGAAGTCGAAAAGGCTCTCTGATGACGAAGCGACGCAGAGCAGATCAGATCGTGGACTCGCTTCGGCAGGCTGACGTAGGCCTTGATCTTCCTGGCGTCACCGAGTCAGCCCACGATCTGGTCTCGTGACGACCGAGGCACGACCGTCACGTTGAGCCGACCCATCGTGCAGTTGCCCGTGGAGGTTCGAGTCACTTCGGTTATGCGGTAATCGGCGTTCCGTCCGCATATCGATTGTGAAAGCGGAACCAGTCTTCGGCGGAGAGGGCGTCCGGCACGACCTTCTTGAACTCGTCGGGCCTACCCCGAGGACCCTTCTGCACTTCGTAGTAGTGACCTGCCCCCCTTAAACGGCACCACTGCCAGAGAGAGAATCTGGGGGTGGAGCAAACCAAGGGAGGCAGGCAAATGCCACGCGGAAAGAAGGAACTGGCTGAG
>JBIJCD010000385.1:0-3743 GCA_044344895.1 Pirellulales bacterium
CACCTGCCGAAGACGATCGACAACGACTACATGGGGATCGACTTCACGTTCGGCTACTTCACGGCGGTGGACACGCTCGGCGGCGAGATCCGCAACCTCCTCTACGACGCCGAGGCGAGCCGGGCCTATTTCCTCTGCGAGACCATGGGCCGCAGCGCCGGCTGGCTCTCCTACGGCGCCGCCATCGCCGGCGAAGCGAGCCTCGTGATCAGCGTGGAGGACATCTTCGGGAAGTACCGGGGCGAGGAGACGGTCACCGGCCCCAACGGCGAGACTCGGGTCAAGCCGGTGATGAACATCGACGCCGTGGTCGGCCGGATCGTGAAGACGATGCGGGTCCGCGAGGAGCAGGAGGGGAAGCAGTACGGCGTGATCGTGATGGCCGAGGGGCTGGCCGAATATCTCCCGGCCAAGGCCCTGGAGGGCATCCCGCGGGACGACCATGGTCACATCTCGATCTCCCACGTCCAGCTGGGGCGGATGTTCGCCAAGCTCGCGAGCGACGAGTTCAAGAAGCAGACGGGGCGGTCGCGGAAGGTGGTGGGCCTGCAGCTCGGCTACGAGGCCCGCTGCGCGAAGCCGCACGCCTTCGACGTCATGCTCGGCAGCCAGCTCGGCGTGGGCGGCTACCGGGCGCTCGCCGAGCGGGGCCTCGACGGCGTGATGGTGAGCGTGTCCGGGCAGCTCGACCTCAACTACGTGCCCTTCGAGGAGCTCGTGGACCCCAACACGCTGGTCACGGTGGTGCGGTACGTGGAACGCGGCAGCGACTTCCACAGCCTGGCCCGGTTCCTCGAGACGTACGTCAACGAGTAGCGGGGCTTCGGGCGCTTCGCTTGGCCCGTAGCCCAACCCGGCCCGGGGTTGCCCACGCCCTCTCGCCGGACGTTCGCTGCGGGCATCCTGCCCTCCGCTCACTCGGAGACGTCTGCGCTGCGCCATCCTGGCTCCGCTGGCCGTCTACGCCGTCTCGAGGGCATCGGCACCCCCGAGCCTCGCTCATTCGGAAAGGGATAGGCTCGGGGTTGTCGGCACGACAGGAGCCGGCGTATGCCGACAAGCGCAGCCAGGATGGCGAAGCGCCGTCGGCATCCGAGTGAGCCGTAGCCTGGAAGGCGGAGGCGAACGTCCGGCGATGGGCGTGCCGGCAACCCCGGGCCGGGTTGGGCGAGTCGAGTCGCGGATGAGCGCCCGCGCTGGTCACTCGGTCGTGAGCGTGCCCTTCGTACTCGGGATGCCGGGCTGGCGGGGGTCGGGCTCGACGGCGACGCGGAGCGCGCGGGCCGCGGCCTTGAAGACGGCCTCGGCGATGTGGTGGCCGTTGCGGCCGTGGTGGAGCACGGCGTGGAGGTTCATGCCCGCCGTCGCGGCCACGCTCTCCCAGAACACCTCCACGAGCTGGGCGTCGAACGTGCCGATCGTGGGTACCGGGAAGTCCACGGCGAACACGCACGCGGCGCGGCCGCCGAGATCGACGGCCACGGTCGCGAGCGACTCGTCCATGGGGATGATCGCGTGGCCGTAGCGGCGGATGCCGCGGCGTTCGCCGAGGCACTCCTTGAGCGCGGTTCCCAGCGCCCGGCCCACGTCCTCCACCGTGTGGTGGCCGTCCACGTGCAGGTCGCCCGTGCACTCGACCTTGAGATCGCAGAGCGAGTGGCCCGCGAGCAGCGTGAGCATGTGGTCGAAGAAGCCGAGTCCGGTGCGGACGTCGGCGGCGCCGATGCCGTCGAGGTCGAGCGTAAGGCGGACGTCCGTTTCGGCGGTCTTGCGGGACAAGCTGGCGGCGCGGGGCATGGCGGGACCGGTGGGAATGGGGGAACGAGTGATGGTCAGAGGGCCCGCATCCGGGCGAGGAAGGCGTCGATCTCGGCGTCGGTGCCGACCGTGATCCGCAGGCCGTCGCCCCAGCCGGCGTAGTGCATGTAGCGGACGAGGATGCCCGCGGCCTTGAGGGCCTCGTAGACGGGCTTGTGCGGCCGCTCGGGGTGCGTGCACCAGACGAAGTTCGCCTGGCTCTCGACGGCGTCGTAGCCCAGACGGCGCATCTCGTCGGTGAGCCGGCGACGGGTGGCGAGGATCTTCGCCCGGTTGTCCGCCAGCCAGGCCTGGTCGTCGATCGCCGCGGTCGCGGCCGCGATCGACAGCGTGTCGCAGTTGTAGGAATCCTTCACCTTCTGCAACTGTTCGATGACCTGGGGCTGGGCGACGGCGAAGCCGAACCGCAGCCCGGCCAATGCATAAGACTTGCTGAACGACCGCGTCACGATCACCCGCTCGTTCTCCCGCACGAGACCGAGGCAGTTGGTGTCGGCGAAGTCGCCGTAGGCCTCGTCCACGACGAAAGCACAGGACATCCGCCCTGCCAGTTCGGCCACCCGCTGCGGCGACAGGAGCGTGCCGGAAGGGCTGTTGGGGTTGGCCACGATCGCCAGCCGGAGGTCGTCCCGCGGGGCGGCGAAGGCGTCGCCGAGCGACCAGTCGCGGGCGTAGTGGACCTCGTCGCACCCAGCCCCCTGCAGGCCGGCGAGCGTGCGGTAGAGGATGTAGCTCGGATAGGGCATCCGCAGCCGCTCCCCCGCGCCCACGAACGTGCGGACGAGGATCGTGAGCAGGTCGTCGCTGCCGTTGCCGCAGATGATCCAATCAGGGTCGACGCCCAGCACCTCGGCCGCCCGCTTCCGGAAGGCCGTGGCGAGCGGATCGGGATACTTGGCGAGCGTGCGGCCCGCCGTGGCGGCCGCGATCGCCCGGGCCACGGCCGGCGACGGCGGATAGGGATTCTCGTTGGTGTTGAGCTTGATCCAGTCGCCACCCTGCGGCTGCTCGCCGGGCACGTAGCCGGCGAGCGCGGTGATCTCGGCGCGGAAGAGGCGAGGGCCGTGCATGGCGGGGATGGTCACACGCTGGGCGGCGGGCATCCCCGAAGTCTACCTCACGGCTCCCGCCGACCGCGGACCGCACGATCGCCACGACCCGCCCAGACGGGCCTCACCGTGCCGGCCGGGCCGGCACGACCCAGCGGCCCTCGTCGGGCCGCAGATCACCCACCGCGGCGCCGTTTTCGACGATCCGGACCACCTTCAGATGGCGGCGCGGGACCCGCACGGCGAGCATCTGCTTCACACGGAACGACGCCGGCATCCGCGGCGGCGTGAAGCGGTAGCGGAGTTCGAGCGCGTCGCCGTCAGCGGACAGCTTGTCGACCACGAGCACCTCCTCGCCCTCCGCCGGAGCATCCACGACCCGTGCCACCACGATGATCATCTCGTTCTCGAACAATTGCGGCGGCGGTTTGTACGGCTTCCTGTCACGCATGACCGGTGCCGGATGGAAGACCGCGTCGTATTCCTCGGGCGTGCGGATCACCGCCCTGAACACGGGCTCGGTTTCGTCATCCCAGTTGGCCAGGAAGTTGCGGTAGTCATCCGGCCCGATCTGCTCGAAACGCACCGGCTCCCCGCCTGCGCGAGTCAAAACGGCGGCCAGGAACGGCAACGACAGGGCGACGATCATCGCGGTGCGGCGGTTCATCGGCAGTTGCGCGTCACGGGGGGAAAAAGAAAAAAGGTGCCAGCCACGAATGGCACAAAGTTAGCCGCAAGTCCTTTCGCGCCAACCGCATCACGTGCCAGCATATTGATGACAGCACCGCGCTGTGTTGGGTGGGTGAGCGGCTCAGCGCAAACAAGAAGACCTCAAGGCGAGAATGGAGTTGTTGAAGCCAACACTCCCGCACAAGA
>JBIJCD010000386.1:0-3732 GCA_044344895.1 Pirellulales bacterium
GAGACGCTGCGGGGCTGGCCGTTGAGCTCGAAGAACACGGTCCGAGTGCCGTCGGCGTGCGGCTCGCCCACGGTCAGCAGGCGGATGACCAACGTCTTGCCCGGCTCGATGTCGACCGCCAGTTCCTCACCCGGCTTCGGCCCCTCGAGGAACGCCGGCGTCGGCAGGACGCTCACGTCGCCGTGCCGGGACGCGTGCTGCACGTAGTCCTGGAAGACCCGCGGGTAGAGCAGCCATGAGAGCACATCCCGCGGCGTGGCGGGACGGCCGACGAGTTCGGTCACCTTCCTCTCCGCCGCCTTGAAGTCGGCGGGGGGCATCGACGCCCCCGGCCGGCCCGTGACGACGTCGCCCGAGCGGACGATCCGCTTCACGACCTCGGGAGGGAAGCCGCCCGGCGGCTGGCCCATCCGGCCCGCGAGCAGGTCGACCACCGATTCCGGAAAGGCCATGTCACGGGAGTCGGTGAGGAGGTCGGAGGCCTGCATGCCGTTGGTCACCAGCAGGAGCGCGAGGTCGCCCACCGCCTTGCTCGTCGGTGTCACCTTCACGATGTCGCCGAGGAGCTGGTTCACCTGCGCGTAGCTTCGGCACACCTCCTCCCAGCGGTCGCCCAGGCCGAGTGCCTTCGCCTGCTCCAGCAGGTTCGTGAACTGGCCGCCGGGCATCTCGTGCAGGTAGAGGTCGGCGTCGGGGGCCTTCATGCCGCACTCGAACGCCGTGTAGTGCTCGCGAACGGCCGCCCAGTAGTGGGCCAGGTGCCGGAGCGGCTCTGGGTCGAGGCCCGTGTCGAGCGGCGTGTTGCGCACGGCGTCGACGAGCGCGTTGAGGTTGGGCTGGCTCGTCAGGCCGGAGAATGGCGCCAGGGCGGCGTCGACCACGCTCGCGCCCGCCCGGGCCGCCTCCAGGCCACTGGCCAGCGAGGCGGCCGACGTGTCGTGGGTGTGAAAGTGGATCGGGATGCCGATCTCGTCGTGCAGCGCCTTGACGAGCCTGCCGGCAGCGAAGGGCTTGCAGAGTCCGGCCATGTCCTTGATGGCCAGCATGTGGGCGCCGAGCTTCTCGAGCTCCTTGGCAAGCTTCACGTAGTAGTCGAGCGAATATTTGGGGCGGGACGGGTCGAGGACGTCGCCGGTGTAGCAGATGGCGGCCTCGCAGATTGCGCCGCTTTCGAGCACCGCGTCGATCGCCACCTTCATGTTCGGCACCCAGTTGAGCGGGTCGAACACGCGGAACACGTCGATGCCGGCCGCGGCCGACTCGCGGACAAACGCCTGCACCACGTTGTCGGGGTAGTTCGTGTAGCCCACGGCGTTGCTGGCCCGCAGCAGCATCTGGAAGAGAATGTTGGGGATGCGCTCGCGCAGCTGGGCGAGCCGATCCCAGGGGCACTCCTTGAGAAACCGCATCGCCGTGTCGAACGTCGCGCCGCCCCACATCTCCAGGGAGAACAGGCCGGCCGCCAGCCGGGCGTAGGCGTCGGCGACGGCCCGCATGTCGAACGTCCGCATCCTGGTGGCGAGCAGCGACTGGTGGGCGTCGCGCATGGTCGTGTCGGTGATGAACAGCCGGTTCTGCCGCCGCAGCCAGGCGGCGAACGCCTGCGGTCCCATCTCCTGCAACTGCGTCCGCGTGCCGGGGGGCACCGGCGCGAGCGGGTCGAACTCGGGGACGGGGGCCGGATGCCGCCGCGCCGCGGCGGGCCGTCCCTTCACCAGCGGGTTGCCGTTGACGATCACGTCGGCCAGATACTCGAGCAGCCGGGTGGCGCGGTCGCGGCGCACGGGAAAGTCGAACAGTGCCGGCGTCTCGTCGATGAACCGCGTGGTGCAGCGGCCGGCGAGGAACTCGGGGTGTGTGACGAGGTTGATGAGGAAGGGAATGTTGGTCTTCACGCCGCGGACGCGGAATTCCTGCAGGCAGCGTTCGATGTGGCCGGCCGCCTCCTGGTGCGTGAGCCCGCGGGCGGTCACCTTCACGAGCAGCGAGTCGAAGTAGGGGGTGACGACGGCGCCCGAGAAAGCGGTGCCCGCGTCGAGACGGATCCCCATGCCGCTGGCCGACCGGTAGGCGGTGATCCGGCCGTAGTCGGGCAGGAAGCGGTTCTCCGGATCCTCCGTGGTGACGCGGCACTGAATCGCCGCGCCCATCGACCTGATGTCGGCCTGCGTCCCCAGGCCGATCTCGGGGTCGGAGAGCCGCCAGCCCTCCGCCACCCGGAGCTGGCGGCGGACGATGTCGATGCCGGTGATCTCCTCGGTGACCGTATGCTCCACCTGGATCCGGGGATTGACCTCGATGACGTAGAATCGGCCCGCGTCGGCGTCGACGAGAAACTCGACCGTGCCGGCGTTCTCGTAGCGGGCGGTGCGGCCGATCGCCAGGGCGGCCTGGCAGATCGCGTCGCGCATCGCGGCCGGCAGGTTCGGGGCGGGGGCCATCTCCACCACCTTCTGGTGCCGCCGTTGCACCGAGCAGTCGCGCTCGAAGAGGTGCACCAGGTTGCCATGGTGGTCGCCGAGCAGCTGCACCTCGATGTGCCGCGCCCGCTGGATGAACTTCTCGACGAACACGCTCGCGCTGCCGAAGGCTGTCTTGCTCTCGCGCTGGGCGCTCTCGAGGGCCACGGCCAGCTCGTCCTCGCCGCGGACGACCCGCATGCCGCGGCCGCCGCCGCCGTGGGCGGCCTTGATGATCACGGGCCAGCCAAGGTCCGTGGCGATCGCCAACGCGTCGTTGAAGCCTGTGACCGGCTTGGCGCTGCCGGCCAGAATCGGCACGCCCGCCTGCTTGGCTAGCTCGCGGGCGGCGGTCTTGTCACCGAGCGTCTTGAGCAGCTCCACCCGCGGGCCGACGAACACGATGCCCGCCCGCCCGCAGGCCGCCGCGAACTCCGGGTTCTCCGAGAGAAATCCGTAGCCGGGGTGGATCGCGTCGACTTCGTGGGCCTTGGCCAACGCCACGATGGCGTCGATGTCGAGGTAGGAGCGGATGGGCTCGCCGGGCCGGCCGACCAGGTACGACTCGTCGGCCTTGAAGCGGTGCAGGGCGAAGCGGTCCTCGTGGGCGTAGATGGCCACGGTCTTCATGCCCAGTTCGTGCGCCGAGCGGAACACACGGATCGCGATTTCGCTGCGATTGGCAACCAGCAGCTTCTTGATGGGACGCATCGACGGTTCCTTGACAACGCCGTTCGGCACTGGAAATACGGGCTCAATCGTACCGTCAGCCCCGGGGCCGAACAGGGCGTTTCAAAAGCCACGGCCCCGACGCGTCTTCGTTCACCGCCCCACGCCGCGGGCGGCCTGGACCGGGCCGCTCCACGGCGCCTCCGCGGTCAATGGGCCGCGCGGCCGGCGGTCTCGTCTGCGTAGGTCTGCCGCATGTACTCGGGCACGACCGCCGCCGGCTCGTGGGATTCGCCGGCCGCCGCCCGCACCAGCGCGATGGCGGCCGCCTCGACGGCCGTCGGCAGCGACGCGGCGGCGGAAGCCACGACCAGGTCGGGGCGGCCGGAGAGTGCGTCCGACAGGCTCGCGACTGCGGGGCCGGCGATGATTGCCCCGGCCGGCAGGCTCTTCGCCCACTCCGCGCCGACGGCGATCGTGCCCGCGCCGACGGACCAGCCGCTCGGCGAGCCGGGGTCGGGAGTGGCCACGGCCGCGAACACCTCGTCCCGGCCCGCGTCGTAGGCGATGTGGATTGGCACTGCGATCGGAGTGCCGGCCCCAC
>JBIJCD010000387.1:0-3729 GCA_044344895.1 Pirellulales bacterium
GAGAGCGCCATCCACGTCTGGGCCGTCGTCTCGACGCGGTCGATCACCGTCTCCACCCGCCACTCCTCGGCGATGATGCCCCCCTCGCCGTTGAGGCGGTGGTTGCGGTTGAAGCCAGTGGCCACGATCTGATCCCGGGTGGGCTCATCCAGCATGTCGCCGGCGAGCTGCTCGATCGTGAACCGGTCGAACGGCAGGTTGTCGTTGAAGGCCTTGATGAGCCAATCCCGCCATGGCCAGTTCTGCCGACTCGAGTCTGTCTGGTAGCCGCTCGAGTCGGCGTACCGGGCCGCGTCGAGCCACTCGAGCGACATCCGCTCGCCGAAGTGCGGACTGGCCAGCAGGGCGTCGACGTGCCGCTCGTAGGCGTCGGGGGACCGGTCGGCGACGAACGCGTCGACCGCGTCCGGATCGGGCGGCAGCCCGAGGAGATCGAGCGACAGTCGGCGGGCCAGCGTGTGCCTGTCGGCCTCCGCGTTCGGGGCGAGCCCCTCCCGTTCGAGCGTCGCCAGGATGAACCGGTCGATCGGCGTCCGCGGCCACGCCGTGTTCGTCGCCCCGGGCACAACCGGTCGCTCCACCCGCGCGAATGCCCAGTGGCCGCGATACTCGGCCCCTTCCGCGATCCATCGCCGCAGGATATCGGCCTCCGCGGGCCGCAACGGTTTGTTGATCCGCGGCGGCGGCATGACGGCGTCGGGATCCGCGCTTGCGATTCGCACGAGCAACTCGCTCCGCGCAGGCTCCCCCGGCACGATCGCCGTCGTGCCGCTGGCGAGTTCGGCCACGGCGCTTTCCCGTACGTCGAGCCGGAGGCCGGCCTGGCGGTCCTCAGCATCGGGACCATGGCACGAGAAGCAGCGGTCCGAGAGAATCGGCCGCACGTCGCGATTAAAATCGATCCTGGCCTCCGCCGGGACGCCGTCGGCCGCCATCCCGGACAGCCCGACGCAGAGCATGACGGCACAGGCCGGTACGAACTGGCGACTGGTTCGGATCATGGTCGCGTCCTCCGCTGCTGGCGGGAGCGTGCCGACAACGGCGGGCTCACCAGGCCGTTGGAACGAGTATCCCATCCGGAGCCGCTGTCTCAAAGACCGCGCTCACACTGACGAAAACCGAGGCCGACGGGCCTATGCGGCCTCACTTCGGCAATCCCTGCAGGTCCTCGGGAATGGTCGCCACGTCCTTGCCGCGCTCGGCGGCCAGCAGTTCCCGCAGCCGCGCCACCCGGTCAGGCTGGGCCAGCGCCAGGTCGGTCTGCTCGCAGGGATCGGCGGCGATGTCGAACAGCTGCGGCGTGCCTTTCGCCGGGGCGATCAGCTTCCAATTGCCCTGCCTCACCGATCGGCCGCCGGCAGACGCGATGTAGATCACGCGGCTCGGGTCGGGGGCCTCGTGCCCCTGGATCGCCCGCCACTGACTCACGCCGTCCAGTCGGAGGTCGGGCCCGGGCCGATTGGAGACCGCTTCCGCGATGGTCGGCAGCCAGTCGACGCAGTGCATCGGGCCGCGATGCTTCCGCGGCGTGAGCCGCCCCGGCCAGTGAACGAAGGCGCACACCCGCGTGCCGCCCTCGTAGAGCGTGTTCTTCTGGCCGCGGAGCGGGTCGTTCTCGCTGTTGAGCGGAGAGTGCCCGACATCGCCGTCGTAGGCGTTCTTGAGCGACTCGATGCCCCCGTTGTCGCTGTGAAAGATGACCAGCGTATTCTCCCTCTGGCCGGTTCGATCGATCGCAGCGATGCAGTCGGCGACCTTCGCGTCGACCTGTGAAACCATCGCCGCGAGCCTGAGTCGCGAGTCGTGCTGCGTGTCGTCGACGTGGAACCGCACGCCGTCGTAGAGCCTCTTGTAGCGTTCCGGCGCGTCCACCGGGGTGTGCACCGCATGGAAGGGGACGTAGACGAACCAGGGACTTTTGCGCTCCTCGATCCGCCGCACCGCCTCGGCGGCGACGAGCTCGGTGGCGTTGCCCTCTTCCTGCAGCGGTCGACCGTCGCGGTGCCAGGTATCGACGTAGGGGCTCCCGCTGCGATAGCGGTGCGTCCATGGATCGGCCGCGCCTGTCAGCGTGCCGTAGCCGTGCTCGAACCCGAACGCGGTCGGTCCCCATTCCGGCCGCGAGCCGAGGTGCCATTTGCCGCACTGGTAGGTAGCGTAGCCGAGCGAGCGCAGCACCGATGCCAGCGTCGGCGTGCCGATCGGCATCGCCCGCAGGTTGCTTGCGACGAGCGCGTGCGGGCCGAACCGGCTCGGATAGCGGCCGCTCATCAGGGCGGTGCGGGTGGGCGTGCACACGGGCTGGACGTAGTGCTGATCGAGCTCCACGCCCTCGCGGACGAGCCGATCGAGGGTCGGCGTCTTGGCAAATCCTCCGTGCCAGCCGACGTCGCTCCAGCCCAGGTCGTCGACCACGACGTAGAGAACGTTGGGCCGCGAGGGCATCTCCGCCGCGAATGGCCCCGCCTGGATCCCGACACAGGCGATTCCACAGGCGATGCGGCAGCAGACGACGAGGATCGAACGCATGGCGGAGTCTCGCGCGACGGGTATCGTGACTCGAAGCGTCATCGTAGTCGACCCGCCGTCGCATCGCGACGCGCGGGGATCGCTTTCGTTCGGATACGATGCTGGCCGCGGGTCGTCCAGCGACATCGGCCGCGGGTCGCTCTTTTACGACCCCACGAGCCTCGCGAAAGACACGCGCGGTCCCACGGAGGCGGATGATGAATCGACTGCTCCGAATGCTGGTCCTCGCCGCGTTCGGCTCGTCCGTGGCGCTGCCGGCCGGCGATCCTCTTCCGGCGGAGCCGGGGCAGCGGCCGATCGTCCCTCGACGATCTCGACGCCGACCCCGAGGAGCTCGTCAACCTGGCGACGGACGAACGGCACGCAACGCTGCTCGCACGGCTGCGTCAGGCGGCCGGTGACGAGCTCGTCCGCACCGGCGCGGCCTTCGCCGATTCGCGCCCGCCCGCGGCGACCGCCCGGGGTGCCGCGGCATCCCGGGCGCCCTGACCACTTCCCGTGTCCACCGCACGGCGCCGCGGGCCGGGTTGCAGGAAGAGCAGATAGAACGCCGTGATCGTCCACTGGAACAGCTGCACGTTGAGGATCCACTCCAGGCCCGCGTGAAAGGCCAGGCCGCAGACCAGCAGCGGCAGCCGCATCCGCGGCAGCCACACCAGGAAGGGAAACCCGATCTCGAACGCCAGCGTTCCCCACGAGAGCAGCTGCGACGCCAGCGGTGTCGCGATGAGGTCGGGAATCGGAAACCGCTCGAATTCCCCCATCTGCAGGACGATGCCCACGGCGGTCCCGTCCCGCCACGTCGCACCGGTGCTCTTCCAGATGCCGGCCACGAGATAGAGAACGCACAGCTGCAGCTGCAGGATCCGCTGCGGCCAGGCCGGCACCGGCTGCAGTGGCCGTGACGCATCGTGGCGCCGGCGCAGCCAGCGGGGCAGCGACAGCACCGCGTCGGTGCGGGCGAAGATCAGGAAAAACGCCGCGATCCTCAGGAGGGCGTCGCCGGAATGCAGGATCAGCGGATTCCGCCAGGAGTAGCTGGTCGCGGCCAGCCAGACGCACGCCGCGGCGCACCGCGGCAGGATGCCCAGGCAGAGGCCGAGGCCTCCGACGACTCCCAGGCCGCGGATCAGCCAGATGGCCGCGATGTCCGCAGTGATCGCGTACACGGTGAGGCTCGTGCCGGCCAGCGGCGGCCGG
>JBIJCD010000390.1:0-3693 GCA_044344895.1 Pirellulales bacterium
ATGCCCGGCCCGCGTGTAGTGCAGCCAGCCGCGGCCCTCCTCCGTCCACCACTGCTCCTGACCATAGCCCCCGTCCTCCACGAACGCCAAAAACTCCTGGTTGGAGACGAGCCGACGTCCGGCGCGGAAGGCGGGCACCTGCACCGTCTCGACGCCGTACTCGTTGTCCCAGCCGAAGGTGCGGTCGTCGGCTGGCTTTCCCAGCCGCACCGTGCGGGCCGAGACAGGCAGCCACTCGTTGGCGGGCGCCGGCCCAGCCGCCTGGCAGGAGGCCCACAGCCGCCGCTCCTCGGCCGTGAGTTCGTCGCCGTGCCGCAGCTCGTCGAGCGGCATCTGCCGCATGATCACGCTGGAGGTCTCGAGGTGAATCCGCTCGTGCTCGATCCCCATGAGGATGATCCAGGCCGGTGCGTCCTGGCGGATGGGCAGTTCGAGGGGCATCGACTGGATGAATTCGTCGACCATCTCCCGCATGGCGGCACGGTAGCCGCGGACGGCCGCCACGCTCGGCCAGTCGTAGTGCTCGGTGTTGAGATCGTCCCACGACATCTCGTCGACGCCGACTGCCATCGTCGCCTCGAGCCGCGGGTCGAGCCGCCGCGGGATGAACCGGCCGGCGGTGAGCTTGTTGACGTAGAACACCGCGGGATGGCCGAAATAGAAGATGAGCGGATGCCGCAGCGGTTCGTGCCGCTCGTAGTAGGAGGCGTCGTCGCGGATCAGCGCGAACAGCCGGTCGTAGATCTCGCAGGTCTGGTGGAAATAGCGGCGGATCTCGGCCCGCTTGGCGGCCACCGGGTCGGCCGCCGCGGGATCGGCGTCGAGCAGCACCGTCTTCGTGGGCACCAGCGGAGTCGAGAAGGCGGCGAAAGGATTGACCGCCGCGGACGCGGGGCGAGCCGGGGACGATGCGGACGGAGCGAGCGGATGCATGGAACCTGCGAGGCGTGGGGGGAAGAAAACCTATCCCGACACTCTAGCAGCCGCCCGCAGGCCTTCCACGAATGCGGGCGGAATCCGGCAGGAGGCCCCCAGCAGGGAGCCCACAACGGCCCCGCGGTGGCAGCTGTCGCCGCCCACCTGGGCGTTGGCGCAGACTCCCGCCGCGAAGTCGCCGGCGTGCCGCCAGGCGAGAAACAGCGCGGCAGGGAAGGCCTCGTGGATGTAGCAGGCCGGGCTGAGCATCCGGCCCACGACCACGTCGTCCGGATGGCCCTCCCAGTCCCGGATCTTCGCCGCCGAGATCCACCGCGGCGCCCGCTCGACGATCGCCGTACGGAGATCCTCGCCGCGGGTCACCCGCACCAGCAGCTTCACGAGCGTGTCGGCCGCCTCGAGCACCTCGGGATCCTTGTGCGTCAGCCCTACGTGCGCCCGCACGATCCGCCGGAGATCGTGGTGGCGGGGACCGAGCGCGGCCACGATCGCGGGCACCGGCACGAGTCCGCCGATGTGCACGTCCGCAACGCCGCAGTTGATCGGCTTGCGTCCGGCCCCCAGGTTGGTGAAGAAATCGCGGTGGTACTCCTCGACGTAGGTGTCGCGGTGGCGGCCCGGCCTGATCATGAACCGCATGTACCGCTCGATCCACCGCTCGATGTCATAATCCCGATCGAGCCGCAGCAGGTCGTAGAGTTCGATCGCGAGCTGCTGGTTGAGCGTGTTCTCGCCGGCCTCCAGGAACTGGTGGTAGTGGACGCCGCGGCGGCCCCAGTATTCCGCCTGTTCGCGCAGGATGTCGGTCTCCGGGCCGGACGGCGTGTAGCTCGACCGCCACAGGATGCTGTCGGGGTGGGGGTTCCGCGGGGCGAGGTAGCCGCTGATGGTGCCGTAGTCGCGGGCCAGGGCGCGCCGGTCGTAATACCAGTGCACCGGCATCGCCACGGCATCGGCGATGAGCGATCCGAGGAACGCCTGCCGCGAAGTGTCGATCCCCTCCGGGTGCGTGTCGGCGTCGAGGTGGTCGGGCGGTGCGTGCATCATGGCTCCACGAGTATCCGTTGGAAGAAGTCCCGCACCCGCGGCACGGAGCAGTGGTCGATCACTGCGGCCGGCGTGCCGTGGGCCAGCACCCGGCCGTCGCCGATGAAGGCCACCTCGTCCGCCACGCGGCGGGCGAAGCCCATCTCGTGCGTGACGAGGACGAACTGCGTGCCCAGAGCCTTCAGTTCGCCGATCATCTCCAGCACCTCGGCCGTCATCTCGGGATCGAGCGCAGAGGTGGGCTCGTCGAGAAACAGCCGCCGCGGCTGCACGACGAGCGCCCGCAGGATGGCGATCCGCTGCTTCTGGCCGCCGGAAAGCTCGGCGGGCCGCTTGTGCGCGTGCCCCGCCAGCTGGAACCGCTCCAGCGGCTCGCGGACGCGGTCCCGGGCCTCGGCCTCGGTCAGGCCGTGCACGTGCACCAGCGGCAACAGCAGGTTGTCGAGGCCAGAGAGGTGCGGGAACAGATTATACGCCTGGAACACCGTGCCCACCGTGCGACGATAGGCACGCAGCGCCGACTCCTCGCGCGGCAGCCGCTCGCCATCGAAGGCGATGCTCCCGGCAGAGGGCACGTCGAGCCCCGCGAGGATCCGCAGCAGCGTCGACTTGCCGCCGCCGGACGGACCCACCAGCACCAGCGCCTCGACGTCGGGCGTCGAGAGTTCGACACCGTCGAGCACCGTGGCCGTGCCGAACCGCTGCACCAGGCCTGCGATCTCCAGTTTCATGGCCTCACGTCTCGTACTTGAACCGGCGCTCGAGCAGCCTCGCCAGGGCCGAAAGCGGCAGCGTGATCGCGAGGTAGCCCAGCGCCAGCGGCAGATAGCTTTCCAGCGTCGAATACGTGAAGGAATTGACCTCCTGCGCGGCCAGCGTGAGCTCCGACACGGCGATCACGGAGAGGAGCGACGAGTCCTTCACGAGCGAGACGAACTGCCCGGCCACGGCGGGCAGCACCAGACGGACCGCCTGCGGCAGAATCACCAGCCGCAGCGACTGCCAGGACGTCAGGCCGATTGCGCGGGCCGCATCCCGCTGCGTCTGCGGAATGGCGGCGAGACCCCCGCGGAAGATCTCGGCCATATAGGCTCCGCTGAACAGGGCGAGCACGAGCACGCCCACGGCGTAGCGGTTCTCCAGGCCGACGGCGCTGGCCACCACGTAGAACCCGATCAGCAACTGCACCAGCAGAGGCGTGCCGCGGATCAGCTCCACATACACTCGCCCCAGCGCCTCGAGGAACGCATTCCGCGAGCCGAGCAGGAGCGCCGCCAGCCCGCCGATCAGGGTGCTGACCACGAGCGCCGCCAGGCTCAGGGCTACGGTGACCACGAAGCCCTGGAAAAACTTCGCCCGGTACGCCCACACGCCCTGCCAATTCCACGTCGTATCGACCCGCGCGAACGCCAGCGCGATCAGGGCGGCGAACACGAGCACGACGACGCAGTGAGCGAGCCAGCGAGGCATGATGCAGGAGACTACCACGCGGCGGCCCCCGCCGCGGGTCAAAAGTAGAACGGGATGCCCTGCTCCTCGAAGGCGGCCTTCTCCTCGGCGAGAAACTCGTCACCCAGCCGCTCGAAGCCGCCGTCGACGCGGAACGCCTCGAGGAAACGGTTCACCTGCTCCCGCAATTCCCCGTCGTCAGGCCTCAGGCCGACCGCCCACGTCTCAATCCGGAAGGGACGGAGCAGGGCCCGTGTCGTG